>CAZTAR010000218.1:0-7945 GCA_964611695.1 uncultured Planctomycetaceae bacterium
CGCAACGGGCTTTCATAGAAGAGCCGCGCGCGTCAGCAAGCGGTCAGCGTTCGACTTCAAAAGGGGACACGCAAACCTGTGATCCCCGTCGGCCACTGGGGGCCGACGCTAGGGTTGAGCGATTCCTTCGCGAATCGCGAACCTGGCCAGCTCGACTCGGTCGTGGATTTTCAGTTTCCGCATGATCTGCGTGGTATGATGATCGATCGTCTTGACGGCAAGGTGGACGATCTCGGCAATCTCTTTCTTTGAATGTCCTTTTGCAAGATATGTCAGAACCTCCAATTCTCGTCGCGTGAGTGTTGAGAGCCTTGACTTGACCCTCCCGGGCAGTATCGCACCGATCGAGTCGATTACGATGCGGTCCTGTACCGATTCCGAGAAGAAGGAGCCCCCGGCTGCAACCTCTCGAATCGCAGCCACGACCGTTTCCGGCGTCTCCCCCTTGGTGATGTAACTCCTGGCTTGGACATCGAGTGCCTGCTCGATGAACCGATCCTGGACAAACGCACTGAGGAAGATGATTCGAATGTTAGGCTGCAGGACAAGGATGCTCCGGGCGGCTTCGAAGGCGTTCAAGCCCGGCATGTCGATATCCATCAGAACGATCTCAGGCGAGAGACTGTTTACCTGTGATATCGCCTTGTCAGCGGTATCGGCCGTCCCGACAACAATCATGCCGGGTTCTCGTGTGAGGCGGTCAGAGAGTGACTCACGCACCATGGCATGGTCGTCGACGATCAGGATTTCGATGTCCTTCGTCATTCTTCAGCCGCTTCCTTTTCCGAGCATTCTTCCAATATACGTTCGACACATTCGTGAAGTTTCGACATTGGGAAGGGTTTGCGCAACAGGACCGTGTTTTCAAGAGTGCCGCCTTCGGTCGCACTGTGACCGACGCCTCCGGTAACAATCAAGATTGGGACATTCGGCTTGCGGTGGTGAACCTCCTCCGCGATCCTCAGGGGGCCGGCTCCGGGGATATCCAGATCCAGCAGAACAAGGCTGACCGTCTCGCCATGTCGGTTCAACGCTTCGAGCGCCTCGGTCGTGTCCGCGGCCCCGGTGACTTCGTAGCCTTGGCGTCGAAGTGACGAAGTGATGATAGAGCGAACGTGTTCGTTGTCTTCGACCACGATGATGCGTTCACCGAATCCCGGTTTCTGCCGCTTCCGTCGATCGGCGTCGGACCGTGGAGAGGGAGGGACGCACATTGGCAAAGAGATGCAGACCTGTGTGCCACAACCTTCCTGCGACTCTATTTCAATCTTCCCGTCATGATTCTGGATGATTGCGTGGATGACGGACAGACCCAGGCCGGTGCCCTGGCCACGAGGTTTGGTCGTGAAGAATGGCTCGAAGATACGGTCCTTCGTTCCCTTCGACATACCCTTGCCGGTATCGCTGATTGTGACGAGGACGCTTTGGCTTTTCTCCGAGGGCGTGTCAGCTGAAGCGGTTTGATCCTTAGGCGGCGCCACCCGCAAGGCGACGTGGAGCCGACCGCCGAGCGGCATGGCATCTCGCGCGTTGATTGCAAGGTTCATCCAGACTTGCTGAAGTTGCGTCGGATCCGCCCTGACCCATATCTTGGAACGCTCAGGAAAGTCCTCGGAGACATCGATTGAAGCCGGCAGGAATCGCCGCAGGAGCTGGGTGGAATCAGACACGGATTCAACGAGGTCGATCGGCGTCTTCTCCGCAGTCCCTTTGTGGCTAAATGTCAGGAGGGCATTCGTGACGCCACGCGCCTGTCTGGCGGCCTGCTCCACCATTTCCACCGATTTGATCGCCGCGTGGTGATCCGGCAGGGAGGCCTTCGCGATATCCGTATACCCGAAGATCACCGTCAGAAGATTGTTGAAATCATGTGCGATTCCGCTCGCCAGCGAGCCAACCGCCTCCATCTTGTGTGTGTGTTGTAGCTGAGTTTGGAGCCTGGCCTTCTCGGACTCAATACGCTTGCGTTCCGTGATGTCGGTGCCGGCATAGATGATTCTCGTCAGGCTACCGCGTGCCCAACCGGGAACGCTTAAATGAACTGAGAGATGCCTTATCTCACCGGAGAGTGTCTTCACGGTCTTGTCGAACGAATCCGGGATTCTCCCCTCCGAGAGGGCTATGAGTTGTTCTTTGAGATGGTCAACATGATCCGGCGTGTTAAGGGTCTCGTCGATCCGCGCGATCAACTCCTCCTTGTTCCTAGCTCCGTAAAACTCGACGGATGCGCGGTTGAGAGCCACAATCCTGGCCATGCTGGCGCATCGTTGGACCTCTTCGGGGTGATGGTCGAAGTAGGCCCGAAGGTCATTCAGGCCGCTTGCCTTCAAACTCCGCAGGTGCTCCAGCGCCTTGCTCAGATCATATTCTCTCAAAAGTACGGGGGATTCCTCAAAGAGGGCCCGGTATCTGTCGCGGCTTTCCAGCAGCGCTTCTTCCGCCTGTTTTCGTTCGGTAATGTTCCTGGCCACAGTGGTGACGCCCGCGGGTTTCCCGTCGGTATCCCGACGGATCGACATCGTAGCGCTGAACCATTCCGTCTTGCCGTCGATTTCCAGATAATAGTCGTATCGTTGAGTCACGCCTGTGCTCATGCACTGCGAGAAAACAGAGTCAGTGATTTTTGATAAATGAGGCGGCAGGACTTCAGAATAGTGGACTCCCAGGAACTTGTCGGGTGATACGTATAAATCCTCATGATCGCTTGGTTGGTGGTAATCGATGAACCTGCCGTCGTGGTCGAGGACAAAGACGAGATCGCTCATGGATGAAAGCGTCGACCTCAATTGCTCCTCTGCCGTGCGCAGGGCTTCATCCGCTTCTTTGTGGTGTGTGATGTCCGTCGCCATACCGGACATGAAGACCGGCGAGCCGGACTCATCCGTGATGACAATGCCGTCCATGAGGGTGGGGAAGACGGAACCATCCCGCCTCTTGTGCCACACCTCCTCATTTGAGAAGCTGCCTCCCTGTGCGAGTGGCTTGTTTAACGCCTCCACTTGCTTCAACTGTTCCTCGGTGTGAAACACGGAGAGGTGCTGCCCAAGCAATTCTTCAGGGCGATACCCGTGCATGGCGGCGAATGCTTCGTTGATGTAAAGCACATGGCCTTCGAGATCCACGATGGCGTGACCATGCGGCGTACGATCGGAAACGGATTTGAACTTTCGCAACTCCAATTCCGCCTCCCTACGTTCAGTAATATCTCGAATGATGGCGACAACAAGATGCTGGTCTCGATATCGAGCGGATGAAAGTGACAACTCGATTGGAAACTGCGTACCATCGGTTCGCAACGCCGGCAGTTCCAAAGTCTGGTTGACTGCGCCATCGGGTTTGCCACTTTTGAAGAAAGCTCTCACGTTCGCCCCGTGTCGCGAACGGTACTCCTCCGGTATTAAACAATCGAGTGGCTGCCCGGTCATCGTCTCCTTGGCGCAACCAAACATCTTCTCGGCAGCGGCGTTAAAAATGACAACCTCGCCATTGCTGTTAATCGCAATAACCGCATCCTTGCTCGCCTCCACAATCGTGCGAAACCGCTCTTCGCTCCAGCGGAGTTTATCTTCGGCCCGTTTGCGGTCGGTGATGTCGCGACCGACCGATTGGTATTCAACGATGTTGCCGTCGGAATTAAAAAAGGCACGATCCGTCCATTGATGCAAGCGGATCTTGTCGCCGTGGGCCAGGACGAGATGCTCATGGGTTGCGACGGGATTTTCTTGACTCAGCGTGGCAAAATGTTTCAGAACCTCCGCGTGATCCTCGGATGGGATCAGGTCCATGAGGCTGTGCCCTACGAGTTCCTCGGGCCGTTTTCCGAAACATCGGCAGTAGGCCTCGTTGACGAACGTATGCGTCTTGTCAGGTTGCCAACGACAGATGAGTTCGGTCTGGTCTTCGACAATCGCCCGGTAGCGTCGCTCGCTTTTTCGCAACTCATCCTCAGCCTTCTTGTGCCGTGTGATGTCACGCCCGATCGCATGAAGCACCTTTCGGCCGTCTTCCTCCGCGGCAAAAAGAACGACCTCGAAGAGAACCAACTCGTTGGAATCCAAACGCCGGTGCGTCCACTCAAAACTGGCGATGCCTTGTTCCATTGCGGTGGTAAGCAGTTGACGAGCCAGGACAGCGGAGTCTGTGCCACAAGGCTGCTTGGCAGGGGAGAACTCGCTGGGACGCTTTCCGCAGAACTCCGCCTTGTTCTTGCATCCGAACATTCGCAGCGCAGCGTCGTTGCAGTCACGGAAGATGGCATTTTCATCCAGCAGCGTTATCGCTTCGTTGGAAGAAGCGTACAGCGTGTGGAGCTTGGCCTCTGACTGTTTTAGCTTCGCTTCCGTGCGTCTTTGTTTTGCGATATCACAATAGACACAGAAAATGGCGGGTTCGCCATTGTGGGTCATCGATCGCATCGACACGGTCACCCAGAGAGTCTCGCCGTCGGGTTTCCTGACGCGAACCTCCCGGTTTTGCACGCTGCCGTATCGATGCAATTCCTCAAGCAAAGTCGCGCGATCAGTCGGGTCATCGTAGAAGTCTGTCGTGATGCGACCGATGGCCTCTCCTGTTGGAATATCGAACACTGATTCCATAATCGGGTTGGCGTATAGGATTTTGCCGTCGGACAACCTGCTGATTACCATGGGAATCGGGAAGGCATCGATTGCAACAAGCACGGGAAGACCGGAGGTTGCGTCCTCCGCGTCTGGTACCTCCGCCTGCCTTTGATCGGAAAGTCGATCCCCTGTGATCCGTCCCTGCCGCTTGGGATCGCGTGTCTCGATGTGCGCGCGCAGGGATTCCGCCTCCTTGAGAAGTTGTGCTTCAGTCTTTTTCGGGCGACCCATGACCTACTCAGGTGCCAACTGCTCGCGACACCAGCTCCAATGGAGCCCTCCCGGCAATCTCAGGAGCATCAACCGGCATTTTGCCGCTCGATGGTCAGGGAGGACGGAATCCGGACGAACACTCACCCCTCATCACCTCCGAGAGACTAAGCGACGTTCCCGAACCACAAGCGCAGCCACAACCGCGCGTGGTTGCCCACGCTATCTTTCGGGGCCTCCTCGAGAGGAGCCCCACATATCCAACCCCTGTTACTCCCATCACCGGTATCCCTTAGAATACTCAATGTACGACCTAACATCTACTCAAAACTCCCAGGCCCGAAGGAGCGCCCTGAAGGGAAGTCGAGCCCGGCGTGCGAAGGGCCGCGAAGCGCTCCAGGAGCCGGAAAAACATCTGTTTTGAGCCAAAAAAAGCGTTGCCGTGCTGGGATGTCAGGATATCTGGCCTTTCCGCAGGTGCGGTGGGTTCACGGGCGGCCATATTCCTTGGGGGCGGGATTTAGGTACGGTGTCTATTTGTGAAAAAAGAACGCCGCCGTGGCGAGGAATCGGCACCACCGAAGGTGAGGTGGTGAAGGGGTGAGTATGCTCACGTAGCGCCGACAGCCATCGCCCGGCGGCTGTTCTTCTCAGCCTGTATTGTGTCACTGTTCAGGAACAGAGTTCAATCGGGTAAACACCCTAATCTTGCCAGAGCACGGAAAAAAAGAGTGATAAGGGTGATTGTCCACAATCCTGGGTTTGCCCCCGCTGTGACCAACGATTAGAACCTGTTCGGCATGATATTGCCTTTTCCACCCGTGATGATGAGAGCCCTGCGCGTCAGCGTTCAACCTTGTTGGAGGCGAGCAAACCTGTGTTCCCCATCGGCCACGGGGGCTGACGCTACCGCGAAGCAAACACCCCCGACGCGACCGCGAAGTGTGCACTCTCTTCCTTCAGGTTTACTCGCCGCCTGGCGCGTCTTGCGGAGGGTCGAGTTTACGATTTTCTGTGTAGCGCAAGCAAAAGCCGGCGTCCGTTCCATTCTCGACAGGAACAGACGTCGGCTTTGTTGCCGTACCTTGGCCTGGTAGACATGCTAAAGCCGCTCGCGTTGGCGTGCGGCTTGTGCGTGGACGTCTTACCAGGAGGTATAGTTCCGGCGGGTTCCCGAACTGCGCGTTCGGCTGGAGGAGGAAACTCGCGAGCGGGTCGCGGGCTTGCGGCTGGAATAGCTGCGGCTCGTGGTCCTCTTGCCGTAGGTCTTGCAGGTCGGGCTCTTGCGAGCGGTGGTCTTGCGTACGGTGTTGTTCCGTGCGCCAGTCATGTTGGTCTTCGCGGCGGTGAAATAGGTGACGGTGTAGTTCTTCGTGATCCAAGTGTGGCCGCCGAATCCCCAGGTCTGCCACTTCTTGCTCGCCTGTCGGAGTTCTGTCACGAACCGAGTGGCCTCGCTCTTCAGGAAGCGTTTTTCTGTCGGATTGTTCGAAGCTTTGTATCGCCTCTTGAACCGATTGAACGCGGCCTGCTTTCGCTTGATGTCCGCCTGGAAGCTCACCTTACTGTAGTTGCCTTGCTTCTTATAAGTCATTTCAGTTTCCCTTTAGAGAGACAATCGACTATCCCCCGGTCCCATACCAGGGCATTGAACCGTACTCGGCAACTCCACTTGGCAAGTTAAGGTAACGACTTGTGTTTTTTCCTAATTCAAGGTCCGAAGACGGGCCAAACTATCAAGAGAAAAGCGTCGCGTGTTTCATAACCAGTTTAATACTAAAGAATTATGACGGATGGATTCGGTTCGGAGGGTAAGTTGCTACCTTTCAAATTGTTTGCGACGGAAAGATCGTTTTGTTTGCCGAGCGATGAAAACCCTACCGGTGAAACAATGATAGCGTCGGCGTTTCCGAGCCATGAAATGCATCTCCAAAGGGGAGATGGTGGTGGTTGGTTAGACGCCGATCGCTGAGTTTGAGTAGGCGAACCTCAGCATCAGAGATGGGCTTTGATTGTGGCGATCGTGTTCATGGCGAGGAAACCGAATCGCCTCCCGTTGCAGCACGTTTCCTCAAGGGCGCCAGGAATGCGTATGGCGTGCGGATCTTGCCAAAGCCGCAACCGTCACGATGCGCGTCGAAGGCATGAAAATCGGAGCCCCCAGTCACTGAGAGATCGAAACGTGCAGCCATCTCGACAAACAGACGAGTCTGCTGAGACGTGTGATTGGGATGGTAGACCTCGACCGCCTGCAAACCGGCATCACAGAGGCGGCGCAATACGGTCTCCAACTCCAGGTGTGAGGCATGGCCGAGCATTGAAGGGTGTGCGAGGGATGCGATACCGCTCGCCTTTCGGATGGCGTGGATGATCTCTTCCGCGCTTGGGAGTTCCCGAGGAACCCAGGCCGCCGCGCCGTCCGCAAGATACCGATCGAAAGCTTCTTTGAAGCTGCCGGCCGCGCCACAGTGCATGAGGGCTCTGGCGATGTGCGGACGCGTGAGGAGCGGTCCATCCGCGGATTGATCCAGCCTCTCGCGATCAAGTTCGATTCCAAGTTCCGTGAGCCGTCCAAGGATCGCGTCGTTCCGTTCTCGACGTTTGGCCAGGATTCTGCTGAGCAGAGCTTCGAGGGGTTTCGAATCGGTGACGATGAAGTACCCGAGAATGTGCATCGTTCCTCGGGCGTGTTCCGCAGCCACTTCGATACCGGGAACAAATTCAATGCCTGCCGAAGCGGCGGCGACAGCAGCTTCGGCGAGCCCAGCAGTTGTTTCATGGTCAGTCAGCGCAACAGCGGATAGGTTTCTCGCTTTGGCCATCTCGATGAGCTTGGCGGGCGCGAAAGCTCCATCTGACGCGGTCGAGTGCAGGTGCAGATCGATCCATCTCCGTGGTGGGCGTGACATGTCAGGTGTGTTTTGGTGTCAAGAGGTCTAGAGATTCAAGAGGTCAAGATGCCATGGCTTTCCAGGTAGGCCGCCAATTCAGCAACGCACTCCGGGAGTTTTCTGTCAGCGGTCTTGATGACGACCTCAGGATTCTCGGGGGTCTCGTAAGGAGCGCTGATGCCGGTAAAGTCGGAAATCTCTCCGGCTCTGGCCTTCTTGTAGAGT
>CAZTAR010000219.1:0-7938 GCA_964611695.1 uncultured Planctomycetaceae bacterium
ACGGCGGTGCCACATTGGGCTTGGCATAGTCTTGGGGTAATCTGAGATAGTTTCTAAGGGGGTGGCTTACCGCGACGGAATCGCAGGAGCCCGTTGTAGAGTTGAAGGCGCAAGTCAACATAGAGCCATCGATAGAGCCAACGATTCAGTGGGCCTTCGCGATAGAGAATCCGCTCCAGGGCGTACAATGCCGCCGCGACAGGAGCGGTCAGCACGCGAACAGCGCGAAGAAGATGATAATACTTGCGAAAACGCGAGCCGAATGTGAATCGGTGTGCGTGCTCGGGATGTTCCGCCAAAAAATAGCCCAGCGAATAGCCCGCTTTGTATTTCTTCTGCCGGTACCCACGATATTCCGGGTAATAGTCATGCAGCACTTGCTGGCCTGGTAGAAAGACCATGGCCGTCTCATCGGCAAGCAGGCGGAATCCAAACTCGATATCCTCAACCCCGTAAACTCGAAAGCCCTCGTCAAACCTGAGCTCACCGAGCAAGGATTGAGGAATCGCAACACAGGCCGTGTAGAAGTAGTTAGCCGGCACGTTCTGCGGATCCGGGAAATCGTAGACATTGACATCCCGTGCCTGGAGCAAGTATCGCTGAAACGGATCAACCGAGTGCTCCCAGGGCGCTACAATCTTGCCCAACAATATGCGCCCCGGATGCCGATTTTGTTCCTGGAGCATCTGGCGAACTAAACCGGGCCCGACCAAGATGTCGTCATCCAACAGCAATACCAATGGTCCGGTTGCACGGGCTAGGCCCATGTTGCGAGCCGATGCCGCTCCGGGTTTCTCGCATCGTAACGAGATAATGTTGTCGTAGCGTTGGGCCAGTTCCTGCAAGAATTCCGGTGTATCGTCAGATGACATGCTGTCAACAATAATCACCTCGAACATCTCGCCAGGAACGTCTTGAGCCATCAAACGTCGAATCACGCGGTCAAGTTTGTCCGATCGATTGTGTGTGGGCATCACAATCGATATCGCAGGGCCGACCTGATTGGCAAGCTCGGACTCCACGCAAGCGGATTCCTCCTCCCCCGAAGTGTCGGCTTCCTTGATCGCGATCTGAACAGCGCCCCAAAGACCCCACCCAAGGTCACGCTGATTATTAAACCGTAGTGTCAAACGAGCGCGACAGCCCTGCGGAGTGGGTCCGATCGGCACCTCGAAGGGAACCCATTGCTGGTGTTCGATTTTCGCGGGATTCAATTCCTGACTCCAAACAACCTGATCGTCAAGAAGAATCTCGAACTTGCCACAGGCGGTTTTCGTCTGCGCCTCTTGTGGAACACCAACAAACCCAACCACCTTCGCGTTGGGAGGAATCTCTAATTTGTAATGCAGTTGGGATGAATCGTAGACAAGTACCGCCGGCTTTGCCGTACAAGCCAAGTGAACCTGTGGAATGTATGTGATATGGCTTTCGATGGGGAGATCAAAGGCAAGTTCCTTGATCGCGGTTGGCAATGAAGCAGTCAAGTTGAAGACACAATGACAATCTTGCAACGAAACTGCGCTCAGATCCCGCTCATGCCGGCCACACGTCCAACCATTGAAGAATGTCCAGTGGCTCTTTCCTAACTTCGAAAGCGAACGCCTCTTTCGCAGGGCATGCGGAATCCGCCATAATGAAGCGGCCATTGCCCTGAGCGTGGCCCATCGGTGCCAGATCGGATTCCTGGACAAGGTGCCGACGCGCAGCATTGCCAAATAATGGAGCACTGCCCCCAAAGGAGAATCATAGACTATGTGCATGAGAGCGCTATTGCGCATACTAAAAAAGTGCTGAAGCACAGGCTTCCGCTCAGGATCCAGATGTTCCGTAAAATGACGCACCTCGGCCTCGGGCAAATAAAGACATTTCCACCCGTGCAGCCACATACGCCAGGAAAGGTCAACGTCTTCCATATACATGAAAAACGATTCGTCGAAGCCGCCGCCGATGCTCCGCAATGCATGCGATCGGATCATCATGCATGCACCACTGGACCAACTCGTCTCTCGCGTGATCGGGTCGTAGTATTTGGGATGCTCAAGCGGAGATTGGCGAGCCTCGGCGATTCCCGCCCTGGGATCGTCATCGAGAACCTCGACAAGTTTGCCGATGGCGTCCGGCGCCATTTCCGTATCGGAGTTTATCACGAAATAGTAATCGGCATTGCCTTGGCGAAATGCTTCGCCATACCCTCCCGTGAAACCCGCATTACGTCCCGTCTGAACGAATTCAGATCGAATTGACAGGTTCTCGGCCTGCCTCTTGGCCTGTTCAAAAGATCCGTCTGTGGAATTGTTGTCCACAAACACGAGCCGGAGGCGATCATGTTGATACTTGGCGGAACGGAGACTATCAAAGAAACCGGTGATCCACTTGAGACCATTGTAGTTGACAACCATGATGTCAATCGTCGGCCGACGCAATTGGGAGACCTGTTGTGTGAGCGTGTCTATCTGTCGCTCCAAGTTCGCCTGATAATCACGAGCGGCTTCAATCTCTCTCCTGGTGCCCTGCATATGCTCCTGCGAAATGATCTCCAGGGCGCTTGCGCGAAACTGCGCGGTGATCGCCTCATGGGAATCCGAATCGTGAAATTGTTTTTGCAATGAGCACTCCGCCGCCGACGCCGCGATCCTCAGCAATGGCACATCCAATGCCCTCAACGCTTTAGCATTAAGAAGCTGTTCAGGGCCGGCGAATCCCTGGAGCAGGTTACGCGCGATGCTGAGCGGGAAAAGTACCGAACGCCTGGCAAGGTCGTAGTCGAGGAGAACCCACTCGCCATTGGGAGCTCGGACAATGTTCCGGCCGATGTAATCTCGAGTCGTCAGGACAGTACGCATGAGCGGCAGGTGGGAGAGAACATTCTCACGGAATGCGTTGAACAGCGCCGTCGCGACGGTCTCGTGTTCAAAGAGGTCAATGAAAGCAGCCTCAAGAGCCTGCAATTCGCTATCGAGCAAAGCTCGATCGACGGGTTCGCCGGCTTCCCAGATATCGTCCAGAATGGCGACTGTGCATTTCGCCGCATCTTCAGCGGAGATTTCGCCCTGACTCACCATCTCTTCGAGAGACATCCTTTCTTCGATGTACTCCTCGAAGACCCAGAGATTTTGTTCGTCGGTGACCGAATCCAACAGACGCACGGGCCTGAACGCGGAAGCGGCCTGATATTCGCCATACACTGCGAGTATCGAGCCCGCGTCAAATGGACCTGTCAGTGGAACTCTCTTAATTGAAGTGATGGGCTTGTCATTCAGCCAAACCGTGTACCGGCTGGTTTGGCAATCGGCGCGGTGGTTCATACTTTCCGAACATTGCGTCACGCGGAGATTCCGTTCTTCAGCGGAAGCGATGATAGCAGTCTGACCAAAAACCTCGAGCACCTGTAGCCTAGCCGACGATTCACTCTGGTTACGTGCCTTCACTCGGCGCTGCGGCTTCAGTATAAACCCGAAAGAAGGTGCAAAATACCGTGAGACGCCGAGACGTGCAAGGATACGATAAAGTGATGCAAACGTGCCATCTCGGCCGAGAAGGGCGCCGTCGACCCCACTGTGTTCCGGTGCAGGCAATCCTCGCGAGATCAGAAAGTCGTCGATCTCTCTCAAGTCCACCATGTGCTCAATCAGCTTGTAATCCGGGAAGCATGCAAAAGACTGTCTTGGAACTAAACCTGCCTCATCAAAAAGTTGGTAATACTCATCCAGGCCCCATGTTCGAGCGTCCACGCCGTCTTGGCGACCCTTGAGGTAGGTAAAATGCGAACGACCGGTGTGGTCATCCGGCGCGCCCAAAAGGTACTTGAGGCCCGTGGCGTTCTCTATGCCGATGTATAACGTTCCATCCGGTCGAAGCATCGAGCAAAGCCGACTCAGCGCAGCCAAATGCGAATCACGGTCGCTCTCATCTCGCCCGATGCCGACGTATTCCAACATACCGTTCACAACAATGAGATCGAAAAAGTCGTCACGGAAGGGGAATGTAAGGATGTTGCCACAATATAAGCTGGGAGAGGTACTCTCCTGCCGTGCAATCTCTTTGAGAATCCGAAGCCTGCGGACCGTCAGATCGAGTGCGTGAGCGTTTCCTCGCTGTGCAAGCGGAATCGTGATTTGCCCCCAACCGCTTCCAACATCCAAGAATTGCCCCCCCGCGGGGACATCGAGTTTCTCGAGCATTCTGCTTCGCGAACGACTGGTGATGATCCGATGCAGCCACGGAGAATCTTGGGCATATTGCTTCTCAACGACGACCCGCCATGGTAAGGACCGCAGTTGCTCGAGCAACTGTGTCTCCTCCTGGAAGCCGATGTCCGTGTAGGCTCCCTGGTGCTCAACATGACATAGGATTCCATCTTCAACGACTCGGAGGCCGTCAAAGTTATCGATCGCATTGGAGGTGATGTTTTCGTTGTCGTGTTCGTTTTCGAGCATCGCCGCCCGTGTTTCTCAGCTTAAGTTTCCGTGTCCGGTTCACCGCCTTCTCGCAAACCGGCGAGATCGAACGAGCAAGACGCGTGGCTCCCCATTCCCCACAGGCGGATCCACGGGAAACCGATCGATCTTGGATGGACCTACCGGCAATGTCAAGTTGTGTTCGACCGTAGGGTAGGGGTTGACTTTGAACGCCACAAGCAACGTTTCTGCCTTAACACCCCCGGTGGAAAGTTGACTGTCGGTTTTGGCTTTCAATGTGTTCCAGTTCCGGTGAAGGGAACAATCGCCATCCACTTCCGAAAGACCTCAAATGGAAAGGCGAAACAAACGTCGTGAGAGGAGAATAATCGCGGCGACCTCGAACAGTTGCGCCAGCGCGGTCGCAACCGCCGCGCCCGGCAGCTGTAGCCAGGGAATCAAGGCCGCGTTCAGGATCACATTGCAGCAGACGACCGCAGCCACGACCACGGTATGCATTCCAGGCCGGCCACCCTGAATCAACACCCCAAGGAAGGGGCGATAGCCGGCGCTAACGATGAGTCCCGCTGTCAAAATAGCAAAGACGGTCCAGCTTGCACCCAAGGCCGGTTCATCTCGAAAGACCCTGAGGATGAAGGGATATACGGCGATGGCGGACACGGAGATGAGCCCGATGACAATGTACGAGGCCAATTTAACCTTGGCCGACAATACGCCGAAGTCGGACTTTCCGTGGTCAGCAAAATGCTTCCCGAGTATCGGGTCCACATTACGTCGCACGACGATCGGCAACTGACACAGTCCTTCCGCGAAGGTCGCGGCAAAGCTGTATACGCCAACGAGCGCGTCGCCCAGAAAGTAGCCGAGCATCAGGATATCGACGCGCGTGTTCAGCTCTACCAAGACGCCGCTAAGAAAACCACGATACCCGAAGGAGAGGTGCCGCCGGAACCAACGCCGCATCTCTGAAATGCGCCAGATCCGAATGCGAAACAGCCTGGCGTTGATGTACGCGATCAGAATCAGGAACAGCACAAGCTCGGCGAGGGTCAGCGATAGAGGCAAGTGCGCATCCGAGTAGCCCAGCCGCATGATCACGATGACGGCGATGAATATGAAAACGTAACGGAGCGCCTGGAAGACGGCAAAGGCCCGCATGTTTCGGAGGCCGTTCAGTGCCATGTTCAGGACTTTGTTGAGCGAGAAGAGAAACAGACCGGGAATGGCGAAGGCCAAACCTTGGGCAACGCCCGGGCTGTCAAGCATGGCGCCGATGAGGTCCCGCAGGCTGAAAAGCAGGAGACATATAACCAGAGAAACGGCGGCAACCAGCACGAGTGCCGATGTCGTAATCGTGGCGCACTGCGGAAGATCATCCTGGGCGTGTGAACAGTGCTTCAGCGTCGAAAACTGGAGTCCGCCGACCGCGAGCTGTGAGACGATGATGTAGCAGGCAAAGACCTGATTGAAGATACCCAACGCTTCGGAGTCGCGCCAGGCCAGAATCGCCACGTTGAGGGCGATGCCGCTCACACCGAGGATGCCGAGGCTGAATACGTTCCACAGGACGTCCCTGTTGAACCGCCCCCCAGGTGAGAGCCTCTCAATAAGTCCTGTCAGCTTCATGCGTCGGAGATTCCCTTCAGACGAAGCCAGGGCCGGGATCTGCGGCGACTCTGCACTCCCGGCGTCGCGCGGTTCACATCACGCACGCGACCGGATCACGCGGCAAGGTACGCCGGAAGCGACGGAATAGGGCGGGATGTCCTTGTTCACGACGGAGCCGGCCCCGACAATCGAACCCTTGCCGATCGTCACACCCCTGTTGATACAGACGTGTGAGCCGATCCAGGCGTCATCCTCGATAATCACCTCGCCACAAACGTACCCCTGATCCCGTATGGGTTTGGACGGATCGGAAAAATCGTGGTCCGCGGTATTGATCGCCACGTAAGCGGCGATACGGACGCCCTCACCGATCTTGACTCCGCCGAAACCGTCAATGATGCAACCTTGGTTGAGCGTGGAGTTCTTTCCAATGCGAACGCGCCACGGAAACATGATGAGGACGCCATCGCAAACATGGGAGGACTGGACGTCGGGGGCGAAGAGGCGAATGACGCCATACCGCAGGTAATTGAAGAACGGAAAGGACCAGTACTTCACCAACCCGTACAGTGAGAGATAAAGACCGTGAAGAATACAGTTCTTCAGGCTTCGCATTTCGCCCCGGCTATAGGCTGATCCCTGTTCGTCCATGGTGTTGACGATACGGAATCCCACAGCAGATTCAAGCCCTCGTCTCAAAATCGTGGTTGGGTTACGTTTCTGTCAATCGCTCCCCAAACACCCCCATGCCGTTGGCTGCGTCAGCCTGAAGAACAGTAATTACCGGCATGCAATCTACCTTCATGGACGCAAATCCATTTGCCAACATACGCCCACCTCGATGCCTGTTTGTCTGCGGTGTGCTTTCGCCGTTGTCTAAGCTACGCGGCCGCGCTGGCGCCGCATGAACTTTTTCTTCCCGCGTTGATGCGTTCTGGAGAGGCCTGTCCACCCTCTCTCAATGGTCTATCCACTTGATTTTCGGCCAGTTGGAGCTAGCATGACAGGATTAGGAGGTTTCCTCGCGCCGTTGCCCTATTCACCGGGAGCAGTCGATGCCCGTTTTTTCTTATGATTCCGCGCACGCCGAGGTTGTCGCCAAGGCGCTCCTAATACGTCGGATGGAAAACCGGCTTCTGCAACTGTTCTCCGAAGGCAAACTCTTTGGGACGGTGCATACCTGTGTCGGCCAAGAATTGATCGGGGTGGCCATTGCAGAGTATCTCGATGCGAATGATTGGGTATTCAGTAATCACCGCGGACACGGACATTTTGTCGCCAAGACGAATAGGGTCGAGGAACTCATCGCTGAAATTATGGGAAAGGCAACCGGCGTCTGCGGCGGCTGGGGGGGGAGTCAGCATCTATGTGCCGATCGTTTTTTCAGCAATGGTATCCAAGGAGGAATCGTTCCCATCGCCGCGGGCCTCGCTTTGGGGGAAATGCTGCAAGACCAAAAAAATATCTCAGTCGTTTTCGTGGGAGAAGGCACCCTCGGAGAGGGTGTCGTATATGAGACGGCCAATCTCACGTCTAAGTGGGATCTTCCTCTCCTCATTGTCCTGGAGAACAACCGGTACTCGCAAAGCACTCATGAAAACGAGGTGATCGCCGGTTCGATACCTCAGCGTTTTTCGGCATTCGGCATTGAATGTTTCGAAGCGGACACATGGAATATTGCATCCTTGCTGGAGAACTCGGAACAAGCAGTTCGTTTTGTTCGCGAACAACGAAGGCCCGCATTCCTGAGAGTCAAAACCGACCGCCTAATGGCTCACTCAAAAGGGGATGACGACCGTCCTGCCGTCGAACTTGATCAATATTGGGCAAGGGACTATCTCTCGCTATTCCAGAGTGAACGCCCGGACCTGGCAAAACAACACTTAGCGACCATCGACGCAAGAATCGATGC
>CAZTAR010000220.1:0-7909 GCA_964611695.1 uncultured Planctomycetaceae bacterium
ACAATGGGCCAATTATCCCACGCCAGGGAGCACGCTCATAGTTTCTCTGATCCTCGGCCGAAATTTCACTGGAAAAGTGAAATTTGCCGGCATTTGTTTGGCCCGTGCCTTTCGGTGTCGTCGCCAGAATTTCCCTCATCGAACACGGGTCAACAAGTTGACCCATGCCACCCAGCTGCCAGGATTTTCCTCATCGAACACGGGTCAACAAGTTGACCCATGCCACCCAACTCTCGTTTGCAGCAGAGACAAGTGGCATTGCCCGCAAATGCCCGCAAAGTCTTTGGACTTTGGAGTCGTTTGTTTGGCCGCGACTGGATCGCGGCTGTTTGTTATTCGTGCTCGGCGCTTCCATTTAATTGACGATTTGGGCGACGCGTGGGTGGCATGCTCTCACGCGACGCGGTCGCGGGTGAGCATGTTCGATGTCGAGAAGACATGCCTACCCATCTCGCTCATGCGGGCCGTGAAGGCATGGCACCCGGCACACATCACCCTGTCCCACGTCCCCAGCTATCCAAGGGTGGACTCAAGATCGCACAAGTACTCCACAGTATCATCTTCGCGCCAGAGTACACGACAATCGTAAGCCTTATCATAGTCGAGGGGCGGATGACACAGCAGGCTCGCGAGAGTTTTCTCAGTAAGGAAAGCGTTGCAGTAAGCAAGGGCTGAATGGGCGTGGCGAAAATCCCACAAGTCGCCTCTCTTGTAAGGTTGTCCCCTGTGTCGGACAGCAGCGTGTAATCCAGCCCCTATGTGTATAGTAGGAAACTCCGTGGTCCACTTCTTAAGCCGATACGCGTGATAGATCAGATTCGTGGCCATTCTGGTCGCATCGGCGGCATCAGATGAGCCCGCCGATGGAGCGCGCTGGCCGGTTGCCGTCCTGAATAAGTGCGCAATCATTTCAGTGATTCTCGGCTTCATTCCGTCGAGAATGCCGGCCACCTCACTCATGAAGACAGCGTCATATGATGTGACCTCAAGACGGTGTTGCGTCGACCCTTCATTCAGAGTGCTGTGGAGCTCATCGTATTCACGCCATGCGAAATCGGGGGCACCGCTCAAGGCATCCACTATCATCGAGACATCAGCTTGGGCCAGTGTGTCGAAGATACTCTTGCGCATCCAATTAACTGTTTCGTCATCGAGTGCCGGTACTTCCAACGTCGGCTGTCCCATCAGCCACGCGGCATATGTCCAAGCAAGACGACGCAAAGGATACACAGCATCCTTGCCATTGAGGTAGGAGCGGAATAAGTGCGCGAGTTCGGTACCTTCGAGAACCGGAAAAGGCTGGATCGCCACTCGACGACTGAGTATGTCGATTACTACAGCGGTCTGTCTGCGTGTGAGGTGACTGCGCGGCTTCAGAGTTTCCACTAGAATTGGATACGCCACCGGACAGACCACCTTCTTGTCCTCAACGAGTCGAGATAAAATGCGCCAGATCTCGGTGTGCGCCGGTTTCTGGGGCCGGCCCGCCTGTGCATCTCGGCAGTATATCCAGTACTTGAGGTCCAGGTAGACTCGAGTCTTCTCAAGAACTTCCGCACCAAGGGCAAGGCATCGATCGCGTGAGTGTTGCTCTGCCGATATGTGAGACTGCTCGCGATGGCGTCTGTCTCGCTCGGGTGCGTCGCGATCCCTGTCACGGAGGGTCTTCAGCCACTTCGGCAGGTCCTTGTTCCGTCCATCGTTTGTTTGCGGGTGTAGAGACACTACTCTTATCCCCCTTGCGCCCACGCCCTGCCCCGTTCGACGGTCGACAGGGGCGTCGGCCGCTACAGAGGAGAGTGAGAGCATGGTGCCCGGCTGCGGAAGGCCGTTGATATTCCTCGTCGGCCACGGGGGGCCGACGCTACGTGCGCTTGCCGGTTCCGGCCCGTCTCAGGGGGTGATGACGAACACGGGTCAACAAGTTGACCCATGCCACCCGACTGTTTTAGAACTTGACCTGCGGCGTTTCTTGTGCGGCCTCGCCGGCTTCGAAGTACTCCGCCTTTTCCACACCGGCCCAGCCTGCGTACATGCTGCCGGGGAATGCGCGGATGTGGGAGTTGAGCATCTTGACTGCGGCGTTGTATTTCTTGCGTTTCTCGGCGATGCGGTTTTCCGTGCCTTCGAGTTCGATCTGGAGGGCGCGGAAGTTCTGGTTCGCCTTCAAATCGGGGTAGCTCTCGCGCAGCACGAGCAGGCGGGATAACATCCCTTCCAGTGCGCCGGCCGCCTTGGCCTTCTCCGCACGGCTGCCTGCGGTGAAGTAGCTCTTGCGGACGTCGGCGATGCCTTGTAGCAGTTCGGTTTCGTGCTTGGCGTAGCCCTTGACGGTCTCGACGATGTTCGGGATCAGGTCGAACCGTCGCTTGAGGACGACCTCGACATCTGCCCAGGACTGTTGGACATTCTCATCGAAGCGGATCGCCTTCTTGTAGCCGCTGTACGCGCAGCCGCCGATGCTCAGGCCGATGAAAAGCATGACGCCGAGAAAAATCAGGATGATCTTGGATGCACTCATACCCTTACCTCCGTGAACCTGGAGAACGGTTCCGCACGATCCACAAAACTTCGCCCCGCGTTTGTTCGCCTCGCCACAGTTTGGACAGTTCATAATATTACCAACTCCCGCCAGAGCCGCCTCCGCCGAAGCCACCCCCGAAACCTCCACCAAAACCACCACCCCCGAAGCCTCCGCCGCCGAATCCCGATCCGCCGCCCCAGCCGCTTCGACCGCCGCCCATGCCGCCCAGTAGGCTGCCGAGCAGGAGGCCTGGCAATAAACCCCGGCCGCCCCACGATCGATGGTAACCACCCCGGCGAGAGAAGATCCCGCCGAAAACGACCATCATGAAGAGCAACGGGAACAGGGGCGCACAGCATGCGCCGAGCCCGCCGCCACGTCTCATGCGAACAACCGGCTGCTGCCCGGGAGGCGGCGCGGCCCCCGAGAGTTGCACGCCCGATTCAGAGGCGATCCGCTGTGCCACGGCGACGACACCCATGTAGATGCCGCCCGCGTAGTCGCCCTTCTTGAAATAGGGCTCGAGGAATTGTTGGCCGACCGAATCGGTGAACAGGTCCGGCACCGCGCCTTCGAGACTTTCGCCCGTTGCCCATTGATAGCGTCGATCCTTCACCGCCACCATCAGCAAAAGCCCGTTATCCTTGCCCTGGGTGCTCAACGCCCACTTCCTGGCAGTCCCGATTGTGTAGCTATACGGATCGGCGCCTTGGGTGGAGTTAACAACGAGCACCTTGAACATGGCCAACTCGCTCTTCTCCAATTCGAGCAGCCAGGCGTTGATCTTCTGTTCGGTTGCCGTGTCAATCACGCCCGCTTGATCGATCACGCCTTGACGCGGCGTGTCGCGCGATTGTGCGAAGGATGGGGTAGCGCCGGTACAGGCCGTCACGATCAAAAGCAAAAGGGCATGCACATATACAAACCGAGCGAATTCCGAAGGGTGGTACGGGTGTCCCGCCCGTTGCCGCACGGGCAAGATGCCCGTACCCCCCATATGAAAGGTGCAACTTTTTTGTGCGCTGGCTCTGACTGTCGATGTTCTACAGTTCATCCGCCACCTTCGCCAACTTCTCGACATCTTCGTACAGCCCCGCGAACTCCGCCCAACCGTGATCGCCATAGGGCTGGATCGCGGTGCGCAGGCCTCCGAGTGATCCGCTCACGAATCTTTCAGCCTCTGAGAGAACCTCCGGCCGAGCTAAGGGCTCTTTCCGTCCCTTGAGCCAGAGCAACCCTCGCAGCGTGCGGATCAAAACGTCGCCGACCTCCAACTCCAATTCGCCGAGCAGCTGATCACGGCCCGCCGCCGCCAGCAGGCCTTGTCGCAACTGAATGAGTGTCCGCTTGAACTCGCGCTCGCACTGCAACCGAAGGTGGTCCGGCTCGAACGCCAGGTCGTCGAAGAAGTCACGGCCGACGAGCGTTGCGTGGCGTTGTTGGATTTCGAGTAACTCCAGCGGGAACGTGTCGAGCGAGCCGTTGATATAGTCGGGCGTCATGACGAGTGGCGCGCGGATATGCTCGCGACCGAACGTCGCGCCGTGCTCGGCGAGATTGTGAAGCAGCTTCAGGTCGATGCTGTTGAGCACCATGACGCTCGCGGCGGCGGATCGCGACGGATCGTATTCCGGGAGCAGGACCGCGCCGTAGAGTGTCATGCCGGCCAGGTTGTCGCCCGCCATCCGCTGCACGAGTTCGGCGTAGCCTGTGATGGCAGGCCGCATCCCCTCGGCCACG
This sequence comes from uncultured Planctomycetaceae bacterium, assembly GCA_964611695.1. Taxonomy (GTDB): domain Bacteria; phylum Planctomycetota; class Phycisphaerae; order UBA1845; family UTPLA1; genus CAZTAR01. The sequence continues at coordinate 4,265 of CAZTAR010000220.1, forward strand.
TGCGTCAACGCGTTTTGGTCTATCGTGCTGTTCAAGTCGTGCTCCTCGGATTCAGCGCCATCGTCGTTTCCGCTCAATGGTCTTCGCGGGCTGCGTAGCGTCGGCCCCCTGTGGCCGACGTGGAAAGGTGAGCGGTTCGCACCGCGTTTACGTCGGCCACAGGGGGCCGACGCTAAAACCATTGCGTGAAGCATAGCCGCACGGGCCTGCACGGGCCATTAGAGTTTTGCGTGTGCTTTCTAACGGATGGCAAATCACAGGTCATTACTGCGTAAAAGAGCCCCTGGCCTTGGCCAAGGGGTGCATTCGCGAACAATGCAGGCTACCCCTCGGTCAAGGGCTACCCCCCCGGCCAAGGCCGGGGGCTCTTTAAACGCAACGCTATCCGCTTGGCGCTGTCATCCCAAGCGATGACACAATATCATGCCATGTATGGACTTGTTTTCGCAACAACGCAAGGCGGCGTTTGACCGGGTGCAACCGCTTGCCGTGCGGATGCGGCCGACGTTGCTCGACGAATTCGTCGGCCAGACGCATTTCCTCGGGCCGGGCAAGCTGCTCCGCCGACTGCTCGATGCCGACCGGCTCTCCAGCGCGGTCTTCTATGGTCCCCCGGGGACCGGCAAGACGACGCTCGCCTGGATCATCGCCGGGCAGACGAAGGCGGCATTCGAGGCGGCGAACGCGGCGGCCATCGGCGTGAAGGAGGTCCGCGATATTCTGAGTCGGGCGCGCGACCGGCTGGCGTGTGACGCCCAGCGGACGGTGCTTTTTCTCGACGAGATCCACCGTTTCAATCGGGCCCAGCAGGATGTGCTGCTCGGCGATGTCGAGGACGGGATCGTGATCCTCATCGGGGCGACGACGGAGAATCCGTTTTTTACTGTCAACGCGCCGCTCGTCTCGCGGAGCCAGATCTTCCAGTTCGAGCCGCTGAACGAAGAGGACATCAAAACGCTGATGCGCCGGGCGTTAACCGACCAGGATCGCGGGCTCGGCGGGTACCATGCGACGATCACCGGCGAAGCCCTCGACTTCCTCGCAACGACCAGCGACGGCGACGGCCGCCGCGCCCTGACGGCGATCGAAGTCGCGGTGCTGTCGCAATTGAAAGATGGCAACGTTCAGACGACGGTGACAAAGGAACATCCTGGTACAAGCCGAGCGAAAACAAGGATCAATCGCAACCACGAGAGCCCCCAGCCCCCGGCGGAAGCCGGGGGTTCGCACGAGGAGCCGCGGACTTCAGTCCGCGCGGCCGCGCAACCCCCGGCTTCCGCCGGGGGCTATGGGGGGAATGCGGTCGGGGGCCGTCAAGGAGATGAGCAGTGTGGCGTATCCGGGATCGAGATCACACTTGAGATCGCGCAGGATTCCATCCAACGCAAGGCCCTCGTCTACGACGGCACCGGCGACGAGCACTACGACGCCGCCAGCGCGCTCATCAAGTCGATGCGCGGTAGCGACCCGGACGCGACGGTCTATTGGCTCGCGCGGATGTTGGAGGCAGGCGAGGATCCACGGTTCGTCGCAAGGCGAATCGCGATCTGTGCGGCGGAGGACGTGGGCAATGCCGATCCGATGGCACTCGTCCTGGCGAACGCGGCCGTGCAAACAACGATCTTCGTCGGCCTGCCGGAGTGTCAGTTGCCACTCGCCCAAGCGGCGATCTACATCGCCTGCGCCCCGAAGTCCAACGCCAGCGCAATGGCCATCTGGACGGCCGCAAGCGACGTCAAGAAGGGCCGCACGATCCCCGTCCCCCGCCACCTCCGCGACACCCACTACAAAAGCGCAAAACGCCTCGGCCACGGCGAAGGCTACCAATATGCCCACGACCACCCCGACGGCATGGTCGCTCAAGACTACCTCGGCGTGGACAAGACCTACTACACGCCAACGGACCGGGGGCATGAGAAGGAGATGGGGGCGTACTTGGAGAAGTTTAGGGAATTGCGATCTGAACGGGGGAAGTGAGTCCACTCCTCGAACTCAAGTACCTAGGAAGGAGAAAGGGCGATGGTCGGGCTACGTACATGTGTTGGCTGGCTTGTCGTGCTTCCGATGTTACTTACAGGCTGTGAGAAGCCCTGCCGGGACCAGGGTGAGCTGCGTCGCCAGGCGACACAACAGTCTGTGGCAACCCTTGGCGAACAGGGTGGGCTTGGGCGTCTTACGGTGGCTGAAGCGCGGGAGGCGATCCAGGCGCGATGCGCTACGAAGGACTGGCCGGAGGGATGGAGCGTCGAGTGGACATGTCGAGATGTGACAACTGACGAGTTCTGGAACCGCCTTCACGCCCAGGTCTTCAAAATTGGGAATATGGGCCCGGGCTTTCTTATCAGAGGCGATGAGGTCTTGGAACTAGGTGAGTCCTTTGGTGGGTACGGGCTCACCTCATACTGCGTCACAGATCTGGATAACGATGAGGCTCCAGAGTTTGTGTTTTCATTCTCTTGGGGCTCAGGTTCCCACCGTTCTTGCGTCGGGATTTACTGCCCAGATTGCCTCGAGCCCAGGATTCGGATCGCATCCTTCTTCTATGCCGCCGAAGACGACCTGATTCTGGAGAAGGTCGATGATCGGTGTGTTGCACTCCGGATTCTCGCCCGGTGTTCGGCGGGAGTGACAGCCAACGGTCCGGCAATTGCGCTCGCTGTCGACCCCGAGGAGCCCGTTGACTTCAGCAAGCTTCGTTTGTTTGGCCACGTCGCGCTCCAACAGATGGAATCCGGACCAGAACTCGTGATCAAACCCGAACGTGATCTTCCGGACGACGTCCAGTCGGGCCTCTGGAATGGTGGCTAATCCCACGAGAACCATTGGAGGATGGCCGGGTAGGCATGTCTTCTGGTCAGCGAACATGCTTTCGCACGATCCCGAAATTCCGGGATCGCGTGAAAGCATGGCACCCCGGCCACCTGTTTGGACACACGGGCCAACAAGTTGGCCCATGCCACCCCACTGGTTGAGCCATCTTTTGTGGGGTGGCATGGGTCCAACGCTTGACACAGCGTGTCAAGCGTTGACCCGTGGGGCCTTGCAACGGGAGGCCTTCAGGACAGTGAAGGACGTGCGAATTCGATCAGTCCGGTGTGCCGTCCATTTTCAGCACTACATCGTCCAGCCCTTCGTACCACCGGTCGCTGGACCAGCGCCAATCCGTCGGAGTGTCGCACAGCCCTCGGCGCACTGGGTTGTTGTGGATGTAGTCAATGCTCGCCCAAGCGATCTTCTCGTTGAATATGTTCCTGTCGTAGCCGCCGCCTTGTTGCCAGAAGCGATGTTCCACTCGTCCCCCAGGCCGTATGACCTTCAGACGCTCCAGGAACGACGGTGAGTTGGCCCGCAGAAACCGTACAGCTCGCCGCGAGACTGACAGCTTGATTCCCTTGAGGATCGTCGACACGTCATAGTCCATTAAAGTGGGATACAAGAGCACATGCACATGCTCCGGCATGACAACATAGGCCCAAAGCTCGAACTGCCCTTTGTGCCGCGCTCGATCCAGCGCATCAACGAACCACCGGCGAGAACGATCCTTACTCAGAAGAGGGAAGCCCTTGTAGCATGTAAACGTCAATTCGTGCGCATGGCCCTCGTCGTTGAAGCATCGTCTGGTCTTGCGGACGGTTCCATCTGGCC
>CAZTAR010000221.1:0-1712 GCA_964611695.1 uncultured Planctomycetaceae bacterium
GGCCGCCGTAAGCGCCCATCAGAACCATTATTGACCGGTGGCTTATCCTGGCTTACAGATGATTTTCCAACGCCTAGCTCTGGCCAAGGAACTCCTGGCTGAACATGGGAACCTCTTCGTACATTGCGACTTTCGCGTTCAAGCCTATCTCCGCCGGCTATTAGATGAGCTCTTCGGGAGAGATAACTTTCTCAACGAGATAATTTGGCATTACACCGGCGGCGGCCGAAGCCGCACCTACTTCTCACGCAAGCACGACACGGTTTTTTGGTATCGAAAAGGCTCCGAACACACATTTAACATCGATGCTGTACGTATCCCGTACAAAGAAACAAGCGGCTACGCCAAGGGCGGCATCGTCTCAGCAAGTGGAAAGCACTATATGCCTCACCCCGACGGCACCCCGGCCGATGACGTCTGGGACATTCCCAATGAAGCAACCATACCCGGTGCTGCCGTTTCCGGTCCCGGCATCGACTGCTTCTTCATTGCGACGAATGCCGAGGGTTCCGCACGATCCTTCCCTACGGCGGCCCTTGAACCCGCTATCCGGGGGCCGCAGATTCTCATCGGGGCGAATACGCGGCCGAGCGTCTCCGTGAACATCCCGCCGAGCGACCTAACACCTGGTGAACCGGTCGAGTTCATGGCCACCGTGGATGGCCATGGCACGGCAATCGCGGAGGTTCTTCTATTCTCTCGCCCTGTCGGGGCACGTGAATATCGCAGCGGGCAGATGACGAGCGTTGGAGGCGGGACCTACGCAGCCGAGATTCCGGGCGAGATCGTTCAGGAACAGGGAATCGAGGTGGCGATCATTGCCACGGATAACCTGGGCCTGCGCGGGAACCACGGGCAACTCTATGAACCGGTGGTGTGGACACCTGAGCCCGCCGATATTGCAGCGGGGCTTCCCGTAACCGGGTGTGGTCCCACATGCGGAATCGGTGCACAAGCCATGGCATTGCTCTCCATTGTGTTACTAGCGCCCTGCCGAAGACGCATCCGTTCGCGACCCCTGCGACCGTAGAAACACACCAGCCTATGAATCGCTCATCAGGCGAACATCGACGAACCACGCAACGACTCAGATTGCGAACCAACACAGAATTCAACAAGCCGAGCCAAACGCTCGCTAACCATAGGAAAGGGAACTACCATGTCACGTTTCACGCAATTGGCGCAATGTTGTGTCTTGCTCCTCGCGGGCCTTGGTCTGCTACTGGGGAATGCGGGGGGCTGCGGCAACTCGGCGATTCTCAACGCACTCGGCGCGGGCGGCGAGGTTCTGAAGATCCTCACGGTCTCGAGCGACGCGAGGGTGAGCATCCAAATGCACGCAGAGGATTGTGATCCATACCTGGAGCTGCTGGACGAAGACCGCCAGCTCATCGGATACGACGATGACAGCGGCCCCAATCGTGACGCGTTACTCGAAGGCTATCTCAAGGCTGGGACATACTACGTCCGTGCGAGAAACATCTCATGGCGAAGCAGCGGCTTCTACTCCCTCCAAGTCAGCAGCGGTGGAAGCCTAAGCGATCCGGAGCCCGATGCGCGCGAAGCCATCCGCACGAGCAGCCTGTTCTACGACAGCGAAGACCTGTGGAGCGTGTCGTTGCTCCGATCAAGCCGTGTGGAGATCCGCGCGATGGGTCATGACGATCAGATCGTGGTCCAGGTTCTGGACGACCGATTCCAGGAGGTGATCT
>CAZTAR010000221.1:1812-7894 GCA_964611695.1 uncultured Planctomycetaceae bacterium
CATGACGATCAGATCGTGGTCCAGGTTCTGGACGACCGATTCCAGGAGGTGATCTCCGCGGAGCGCGGCAACCTCGTGATCCTGAGCGAGACCCTCGAAGCCGGCGCCTACATCGTCCGCTGCTCCGCCTCCGGCACAGACTCCGGTCGATACAGCCTCTCCGTCTTCGCGGCAGACGTGCCGCAAATCAACGTTGCCGCGACGCCGAGTCAACGCGATCGAGAATAGGCCACAACTGACCAAGCTCCGGATGGCGGGCCGAGGATGGACCACGTCCGGGGCTCAGGGTTGGGAGGTAGTGAGAGGGGCGGGTTGGGATATGGGTCGAGCCTTGCTCTTGAGAACCTTACTCGCTCTCATGAGGTAAGCAGACAGCTCCGCATAGTCATCGGACCAAGCGTCTTGGAGTGCCAACACGTCAGCTCGCTTGAGTTCACCAACGGCTTCGCTCCTTCGACCAACTTGGTGCAATGCCATGGCGATGAAGACGGCATTAATCGGGTTTCCACCCGTCAACTGATCTTGAGGCACCGCACTCGTGTGATCTGAGGTCGCTGGATCCAACGGAGCGATCGAAGCTTTAAACTCGATTGCCTCGGATCGCCGCAAGCAGTCCAGTGCAACTTGGAAATATCCCGCCTGATAGCACGCAACACCGAGGGTGCGAAGATACTCTGGGCTCTCCGGCTCGTGTTCGACTGCAAGGCTCGCCAGGACTGTAGCGAACTTGGCTTCCTCCATCCCCAAGCCTGGACCTCTGACAGAACGCCAAATCAGATAGTTGAGATACTCGGGATGATCAGCAAGTGACTGAACGGACTTGATGGCATGCTGCCGAATCCGAGGAAGCAAGGTGGCATCGGCGAGCAGATGCTCCTTGAGATCCTTGGATGTCGGGAGTGAGTTGGGCAGCGATGACGATGCTTGGATACACGCAGAGTCGACGGCGCCGGCAATCTCCTCTCGGTCAACGATGGCGCGAGAAAAAACCTGATCCAGCGCCGCTTTCAGCACGGCCGGTGTCGGGGCACATTCCTTCTTGAGTGCTCCGCTTACCTGCTGCCAATCCTGGAAGCGTTCAAGCAGCGCCTCCACCCTTGACGCCGCTGTTCGTTCCACCGTAACGAGCGGCTGGCGTTCACGGCAACGAGCCGAGTAGGAGACACTGTCCCAGACTGCTATTCTCGAATCCAAAGATGTTGCTACTAGCCGACTTCCGTCGGTGCTGAAAACCACGCTGCGAAACTCCGTGGGGGCAGAGCCGGCAAATGCAGAGACTGTCATGATTTCGTCGCCAGTCTTCGTATCCAGAAGTCGCAGACACCTGTTCCCCATCAAGACCGCCAGTCTTGTGCCATCTGGACTCAATGCCGGGTACTTCCATGTGTGAGGATCACACCCAGGAGTATCCTGTAGCCTGCATGCTGTGACGGCATCGAAGACCGTGACTCGATCATCTCTTCCCCCAAGGGCTATTAGATCGCAGCTTGGGCTCAGAGACAGCCACCTTGGGTCCCTTCCTTCCTCCTGAAGGGTCGCCAGCTCTCGGCCTGTCGTAGCATTCCAGACCTTAACGCTTCCCTTCCTTGTAGCGGTGACGATCCTGTTAGTCTGCGAGCTGCACCCCGCTACCCAGACCAAGTGATCTTCTCCCCCAATCCTCGCTACTCGACCATATGTGGCTGTTTCCCAGATCCCCACCGTGCCATCTCGGACTTGAGTAATGATCCGAGTTCCGTTTTCGTTGAACCACACATGCTCCACGCCTTCCCCACATTCAACAAAAGAGCCCAACTCTTGGCCGGTGGCAGCATTCCATACCTTGACTTTGCCATCATCGCACCCGACAACAGCCAGTCTTCCTGCAGGGCTTATGGCAACGGCGGAGATTCGATCGCATCTTCCAACAAACGGCACCAAGCCTCTATCGCTCGCAACCTCCCAGATCGCAGCGGAACCGTCCTGGTATCCAATGATAATCTGAGTGTCACTAGAGCCAAAGGACACGAGGATAACTTGCTCGTCGGTTCTCAGTGAGCCGAGCAGCGATCCGGTGCCGGTGTTCCATAGCTGTGTCAGACCGTCGTAAGTAGCAGTCACGATCAGGGAACCACCCTTGCTGATCGCACTTGAGCAGAAGAGCGCCGGGGGCTGTATATGAATAGCTCCTTGGTTGTTTTCAATAGTGTCCCAAATCGCCACGCTCTCATCATCAGATCCAGTCAAAAGCCTTGTCCCAGTTGGACTGAAGCAAACGGCGTTCACACAGTCCTTATGTCCATTGAGGATGGCCAACTCTCGACCTGATGAGGCATCCCAGAGCCTGACAGTTTCGTCATCAGACGCGCTCGCGACGAGTAGTCCGTCTGGGCTATATGACACGCTGTTGACCTTCGCTGCATGGCCATAAAGAACCATTGGCGGCGCGTCACTCTCCGAAGTCCAGATCCTGACCACCCCGTCAGCGGATCCCGTCACGAGCCGGTTGGCATCAGGACTCATGTCCACGGCATTCACGTCGTCTGTGTGCCTTTGAAGCCTGGCAACCAATTCGCCCGTATCTGCAGCCCATAGCGAGAGCTCGCCATGACCTCCTAGTGCAAGTCGCGTTCCATCGGTAGCAAACACAAGGGACGTGAGATCAGAATCGTGAGGTAGGCTCAACAGTGTTCTCCCCGTCTCAACATCTGCAATCACGGCAGGACTATCCTCGTATCCCACAGCAAGTCGCTTGCCATCAGGACTGAACGAAAGTGAGCATACATCTTCGTCTGCCCTGCCCAGAGCGCGTACTTTCTCCCCTGTCACCACGTTGTACAGGCCGACTGCTCCACTGGAACACCCAACAGCGATATGTTTGCCGTCAGGGGTGAATGCCAACGCGAGCACTTCGTCGTCAGGCATATTCACCATTGCGAACATCTTCACCTTGAGGCCAGTCGCCGCATCGCGAATGATTACCGTTCCATCCTCCGATCCTGTCGCAAATCGAGATCCGTCTGGGCTGAAACTCACGCAGGCGATGGTATCGGTGTGTCCTCCCAAAAACACACGTGAGGCATCTGTCTGAGAAAAAAGGTATCCCCACTCCCAATTCCGAAATCTCTCCGGAGCAGCCTCCAAGTGTCGGCGGGCATCCCCAGGTCTGTTCACCTTCAAGGCCACATCTGCTGCTCTGATGTTCGCGAGATACGTCTGCCACTCCGCATGCTCGCGCAGCTTGACAGCAACTTTCCGGGCTACCTCTGCCTCCTCTTGCTTCTCTTCAGCAAGCTCCCTTGCCTCTCGTTCGCTGTCTGCGATTGCCGCTCTGTCGTCCGCCAACCGCTGGTTCTCCTCCGCCTGAAGAGCGTTTTTCTCTGCCAACCGGGCGTTCTCCTCCGATTGCCGAGCATTCTTCTCCGCCTGGACCGTCATCACCGTCCCGAAGACCGCCAGGAGCACTACGAACAGGACCCCCGCCGCAACTTGCCAACGGTATCTTCTCAGCTGCTTCTTCAGCACATACAGCGCCGAATCGCGACGCGCCTCAATCGGCTCGCCTTCAAGGTAGTGCACGATGTCGCGAGCCAGTTCGCCCGCGCCTTGATACCGGCGGACTTGTTCCTTGGCCAGCGACTTCAGAACGATCGTCTCGACCTCGTCATCGATCGGAGAGGTCTCCGGGCCGCTGCGCCTTGCGAAACGGAAAGAACGCTTCTTGCTCGGCTTTCGGGCAATGCCCGAATCCGGCGTCCAGTTGCGGCTGGGCGGGGTCGGCTCGTCCTCCATGATATGCCGAAGCACCGTCGCCATCTGTCCCACGACCGGATACGGGAATCCCCCGGTCAACATTTCGTAAAGGATGACACCCAGAGAATAGATGTCCGTCCGCGTGTCCAAGTCATCGGTCTGGCCACGCGCCTGCTCCGGCGACATGTACGGCAGCGTGCCCATCACGTGCTGGCTGATCGATACCAGCGACTCGGCCGGGGACGCCAGCCACTTCGCCAAGCCGAAGTCCAGGATCCTCGGCTCACCCTTCGCATCCACGAGGATGTTGCCCGGTTTCAAGTCGCGATGGATGATGCCGCGCTGGTGGGCGAACTGTACGGCTTCGCAAACCTTCGCGAAAAGGCGCAATGCCTCTTCCATCGTCAGCTTCTTCTCATGCACATAGGCTGTCAGCGGTGTCCCCCGGATATACTCCATCACGTAGAACTGCCGGCCGTCGGTCGTCTGCGCTGCGTGAAAGACCGAGACGATGTTTGGGTGCTTCAATTGTGCGACGAGCTCAATCTCCCGCTCGAAGCGTCGGCTCGCACTGCGTGATGCATAAGGGCCTTCGAGCAGGACCTTGATCGCAACCTTCTGCTTCGTGGCCTTCTGCACCGCCTGATAGACGATTCCCTGCCCACCGCGATTCAGCTCTCGCACCAGTGTGTAGTCGGAGAATGCGTCGGCGGGTAGAGGCCGGGGTTCACCCACATCCAGCCCCTCGCCGGGCACGGCTGCAAGATCGATCGCCTGGGCTTCGAGGAAGTCCGTGGATCGCTGCTCATCGTTCAGGAGTTGCTCGACCTCTTGCCGAAGCTCGTCGTCCCCCGCGCAGACCTGGTCCAGATAGGCCGATCGATCATCTTCGGCCCTATCTCTGGCGGCGAGATAGATTCCCTTGATCTGCTGATACCGCTCGGGCGTCATTCGTCTTTTCCTGCACGCATGTCGAGAACTGATGGGACCGTACCAAGAGTGACTCGCCGGATGTCCGAACACATCCGTTGCAGTTCAGTATATTCCAACCCAGCCCATCTTCACAAGGGCCTAGATCTCGCCCCTGCATCCTCGGGTCCTATTGACTCGGCCCAGACTGGTTTGACGAAACGATTTCCCGGCGCCTTCCGGTGCGGGTTCTCACACCGACCTACGCCTCATTGAGTAGAGCAAATTCCAGATTCCCACCAGCTCTGGTAACCAACAATGGGAGCCTCGACGGTTCCTCTCAACAACAGGAGATTGTAACAATGAGTACTTGTTCTCGACCACTCAGAATGGGGATGTGCATTATTCCTACGATATGCGCGATGATCAGTACCGGCTGTCGCTCTGAGACCAAGCGGGTCTTCGTAGAGTACACGGCGCCCGCAGACCATTTCGAGGTTTTGGAGAAGGCCTCGCCTGCTTCACCCATCCGAGTCTGCCTGGGCAACATCGATGTGAGTTGGCGGGTGGAGGACCCTGGGCACTTGCGAAGTTCAGTCCAGTCCGAGTGCGTCTGGACGTACTCGGATTATTGCGGTAGGACTGCGAAAGGCACGCTGTCTGCCGCATCAAATACGGAGACCGAACAGAATCGATACGGTCAACTCTGGGCCAACGCTATTCGGAGCCAAATCGCCGACCTGCTGACCCGTCAAGCAGCCGCGGCAGGTGCGAACCTCGAACTCATCGATCGAGATCGGCTGAAGATCTACCTTGATGAGAAGGACTTGGCACTAGCCGACATCATCCAGGGGGATCAGCTCACCGAAAAGGCCCAACTCCTACCGGTGGATCTGTTCGTTTTCGGCAGGATCGAAGGGCAGACCATCATCCGGACCAAGATGGAAACCAACCCGGCTTTGACCATCGCCAGTTTCAGCCCGTACGGCGGCTGCATCGCCCGAGGTCTCAACCGTCCCAAACAGCGGATCCAGCGGACGGTGACTTTTGCGGGCAACTTGGCCCTGCATGAAACCGTGACCGGTCGGGTGTTGGTGAGCCATGGAATGGCAAATCAGACCATTGAAGACGACCGAGCCAAGCCGTGGCAATCCGACCGGACAGAGGTGGACCTGATGCCCGAGGATCAAGTGATTCGGGCGAAACTGGAGATGGAAGTGCGTCGTTTTGTCGGACGGCTCCTGCCCACGCCGATCGAGCATCTCTACACGGTGAAATCCTCTCGCAACAAGGCGTCGAAGGAGGCGGTGAAGCGCCTGGGATTGGGCGAGGACGAAGCTGCGTTTACCCTATTCAAGACCGCCTTGCGTGAGAGTCCCGAGGACCATCGCAGCGCCTTTGCGGCCGGGGTGACCTGCGAGAGATTGGGGCGGCTCTCCGA
>CAZTAR010000222.1:0-7891 GCA_964611695.1 uncultured Planctomycetaceae bacterium
CGAACGCCGACCTCATGACCGCCACCGTGGACAACATGGGCCGGAGACAATATCGCCGAATCAGCTGCAAGCTCGCGGTCACCTACGCGACCAGTCCCGAACAATTGGATGCCTTCTGCGAGGGAATCCGCGAGTTAATCCGGCAACATCCCTTTACACGAAAAGACTACTACCTCGTTTGGGTGAACGAGTTCGCCGACTCTTCGATTAACATCCTGCTCTACTGTTTTCACGAAACGCCGGACTGGGTCACCGAACTCCGCGAGCGGCACAGGTTGTACCTCGACATCATTCGGTTAGCTCGCAAGCTCAACATCGATTTCGCCTTCCCGACTCAGACGATTCATCTGGCGAAGAACGCCGCTGATTCCGCGGAATCCACGCCCGATGGAAGCACGCCCACAAAGCAGGCGAGCCCCAGAACACCATCGACAAAGGCGCCCCTGGATTGGGGCCGCGAAGAGGCGATCGCCCTAGCGAAGGCTTCAGTCGGTGATCGTTCGACGATTCCGCCCGCGTTCGAGTTCCCGAAGGTGGAATGAGAGGAAGGGGCCAAGGGGCTTCGGGAGAAAGGAATCGCGTCGGGTACTTTGCCCGACGACACAACTTGCCTTGGGCCAACACGTTAACGCCCGCCTCACCTCGGGGACCGTGAGGGCCGTCGGAGCAGCCCGTTCTACAATCAGTGGAACTACCATATCCTGCAATCCGTCCAACGGCGAGCGATTGCATGAAACAGGCTTCGCAGGCTAACATGCTCGGGCAAGGAATCGGACGGAACAACAATCCTAAGCTGGTTACCCTAAGCTCACCTGCTAACAGGGATATCCGGCTGAAACACGAGAAGCACATTCAATGGCAAAGATTTGGAGAAGAACAATGTCCTATCGCAGCATTAGGTTGTCGCACTCGATCCTGGTACTTTCGGCGCTCTTGGTCCTCCCGACAGGACCGGCATTCGGCGAGTCGGTATTGATCAAGCGCAAGTACGTACCCGACCGAACCAGTTACATCCAATCATCCACGAACATCGTACAGGACATCAGCGGTCTGCCCATGCCGCCGATGAAGTTGCTCAGTAACCAGTTGTACGGCCTCTGGGAAGAAATCCAGCCGGCGACCGCGGACGGCACAACCAAGATAGTCCTGACCTTCGATCGTGCCGCCAGATCCGTGAATGCGCCGATGATGGGCGACGTCGAATTCGACACCGACGACCCCGAGCACGAAGAGGCCGCCCCTCAAATCGGCGTTGTCCTCAAACCCATGATCGGCATGGCTCTCAAGATGGAGCTGGACAGGGACGGCAAGATCACCTCGTTCTCCGGCATGGACGCCATCAACAAGAAGGTTTCCAAGGAAGCCGTCGCCAGCATGCACTGGCAGCAGATGCAAGAGGAATTCACGGACGAGCGCGGCAAGGAGACCTGGGGCACGGAACTGCTCATGATCTATCCGAACAAGAAGGTCAAGAAGGGTGACACCTGGAAGGCCTCTTCTTCTAGGGCCAGGCCCCCCATCGGCACGATTGTCACGGACTACGAGTTCAAGCTCGACCACATCGGTAAGGAGAACGACCGCAAGATCGCGGTGATCTCCTATACGGCCAAAGTCTCCCTGCAACCTGAAGCCGAAAAAGCGCCTGACACCAAGGCCGATGGCGAACAGAAGAAAGCGGAACACTCGGATCAGCCGGACAAGAAGGAGAGCCAGGAAGAGGGCGCGAAAGACAAGGAACTGAAAGCGGAAGTCACCGGCACCCTCTCAGGCACAGCCAACTACGACATCAAGCTGGGCCGGGTCGTCAAGCGGGCAATCGATGGTTCGATTGACATCAAAGTGCCGCTGTCCAAGCTGATGCCAAACGTGCCAACGGAAGAGACACCCAAGCATGCCGTATTCAAGATCTTTATCAAGAGTGAGATTACCGTCCTCACGGAAAAAGATCGTAACACGCAAAAAGCCGAAGCCCGAAAGAAAGCCGAGTTGAGAAAGCAAGCCGAGGCCGAAGAGGCCGAAGAGGACGATGACGACGATGATGATGATGATGACGACGACGATGATGATTAGATGAAAGCTGGCCGCCCGCGAAGGCGTTCGGCCCCTTGCCGGACGCCTTCGCCAGCCGCATGGGTAGCCGGCCCAAAGCACGACTATCGCTGGTGCAAGATTTCCATCTCGCACCCTTTTACGCAAGGTTCCAATCTTGCGAGAATGCTGAAAACGATGCCTGGCAGAGTGCGTGCGAGAAGGGATTCTCACACCAGCGAACCACGCGGTTGCCATACGGTTGCCTTCGACATACGCAGGATTCAAACAACCACGACCCCCTTTGGATGGACGACACCATGAAAGCCTCACGCCCAATCACAACTCACAAAACCACACGCATCTTTTTGTTTCTCGCGATCTCTTCGATGCTCATCATGGCGGCGGCCACCCGGGCGAATGATGATTGGCTCCAGTGGGGCGGCCCCGGCTGCGACTTCAAAACCGACACGGACAACCTGGCGAAAAAATGGCCGAAGGACGGACCCAAGAAGTTGTGGGCGCGAGACCTCGGGGACGGCTACTCCGCAATCCTCTGCGATGGCGAACGGCTCTACACCATGTCCTGGCTCCCTGACCCGACCACGCCACCAGAGACAGGCGGCCCCGACCCGACCGGCGATAGTTCGGACGGCGCAAAGGAGGCGGAAGCCAAAAAGGTCGCCGCCGAGCAGGCCGCTCTCAGGAAAGGTAGCGAAGTCGTCGTCGCTCTTGACGCGGCGACTGGCAAAACACTCTGGGAATACAAATATCCCGCCACCTGGGCAGACAAAATGGACATCACCTTCGGCCCAGGCCCGAATTCGACCCCGCTGATCGTGGGCGATCGAATTTTCACCGTCGGCGCGACCGTCAAGCTACACTGCCTCGACAAGAACACCGGCAAGAAAATCTGGGCCCACGACCTTGTCGAAGAGTACAAAGCCGACACAATGGTTTTCGGCTACGGCGCAAGCCCCACGCCCTACAAAGACACCATCATCCTTCCTGTCGGCGGCGAGGGGCAGGGCGTCATCGCTTTCAAACAGTCTGACGGATCTGTCGCCTGGAAGGCACAGGATTTCAAGGCGTCGTGGGCAACACCCCTCATCATCAACGTCGATGGCGAAGATCAGGTTGTAGTGATGATGGAAAAGGGAATCGCCGGGCTTGACCCCAATAACGGCGAATTAAAATGGAAAGTGGACGGGCACGAGGGCGCGTGCATCTGCACGCCGGTCTGGGGTGACGACAACATCCTCGTCGCATCCGGTGCCTACGGCATTGGCGCCCACGGGATCAAGCTGGCCCGCAAGGATGGCAAGACGATCGCCGAGGAACTCTGGTTCAACAAGAAAATGCAAATCATGCACGGCAACGCCGTCCGCGTCAGCGATGTCGTCTACGGTTCCAGCGGCGATTTCGGCCCGGTCTTCTTCTCCGCTGTCAACGTTAAGACTGGCGAATTCCTCTGGCGGAAGCGCGGCTTTTCCAAGGCCACCTGTGTCTATGCGGACAAGAAGCTCATCATCCTGGACGAAGACGGCAACCTCGCGCTCACTTCGCCAAAGTCGAAGAAGCTCAAGATCCGCTCAAAATCGCAAGTTTGTAAGCGCAACGCGTGGACGGTCCCAACACTCATCGGCGCCAAACTCTACCTCCGAGACCGCCATACGATCATGGCAATTGATCTTAGCGAGGACGCCAATCAGGCCCCCTCAAAGTCGGGCGCGTAAGGAAGCGGCCAGCGTTCAACTTTGCATGGGGTGAGCAAACTGGTGATTCCCGTCGGCCACGGGGGGGCGACGCTACTGTGGAGCCGGCGCACTCAAGCCTACCATGATCATACCCACACAGCCCTACCGCCCTGGCAAACTGTGAAGGGCGTGATCTCGCATATAGAGCAGACCCAGCACGACCAGCAACGTCACGATCATGAGGTAGGGGCTCAGCAGCCAGAAGAACAACGGTAAGCCGAAGAAGTATCCCCGAAGCCCGCGCGTGTAGTTGATGGCGACGCGATCGAGCAGGTGTTCCAGTTGCACGAGAACGGCTTCTTTCTTGTCGGGGTCATCCAGCCCATACAGCCCGGAGAGGAAACCCAGGTAGTTGATGTCGCGCACGCAGATGGCGAAGTTGAAGAAATTGTACGAGTACAGGCCAATAAGGATGACCACCTTGACCGTGAGCCAGAATCCACCCGCCGGGTCGCCGGGCGATCCGAGGAGAAAAGAGGTTCTCTCACGCGGGAGGCCGAGAAGCGTGAGCAGCCCGAGGTCCACGAGGATTGCCGTCGAGGCAAGAAAGCTGGAGGACATCAACTGGTTTCGGAAGGTCTGCACCGCGAGGATGCCGTCGCGATTTTTGAAGATCAGACGAATCCAGTTGTGCCGGTACAGGCTCATCCGGCCTTGAATATACACCTCGGGATGAACCCGCATTCCAACCGCGAACGCGACATAGTAACCAACCGCGATCACGAGGAAGGCCGCGCCACCCAGGAGGTCCGCCCAATGCCCGTTCAGAATGTCAGCGGTATCCGGCATATTAGAGCCGAGTCTCTTTTTCGGTCATGGCTCACTTTGGGCCCCACGCAAGGCTTGTCCGCCCGTCCCGGCACTATAGCGTTTCACGTTAATATGTGGCACCGGCGTCTCGCCGGTGAGGCAACGGCACTCGGCCTCCTTGCTTCCACCGGCGAGACGCCGGTGCCACACTCAATCGTTCACTGTTCTAGCTAACATTAAAAGAAGCGGGCTTCTCCTCGTGATATTCATCGGCCGATTCAGACTCCTCCTCGGGGCCCGGCATCTTCACCTCGACTCGAAACAAGGAGTTGTTCGCGCCACATCGAGGGCATTGGATCGGCCCGGACACATCAGTCCCCAATGGTGAGAGCCTTCGGTATTCCGCATAAGGCATGCTGAATTGCGCGTCACAGGCCGTGCAATGCACATCGACCTTCGCATCTGAATCTACTTCCGCATGACTGCCGTCCCTCAGCAGGCCGTAGCCGAGAACCACGACTGCAACCGCTAACAGAGCGACAGCCAGGATTAGTTTAGATCGACTATGTTGCGACTGCTTGTCGGGGTGACCTAACATCATTGTGATAGTTCCGTGCCGGACCGCACTGAATGGAGATGGCTTCCGGCAGAAGGCGACCATGACCGGCCTATTCTATTTCAATCAACGGCTCTCGGCGCGTATCGATGCGCCAGCGCTGCGGCCCGGGCCCGCGCGTCCACAGTTGTGAAAGCTCGGGGTCCAGTTCATGGCCGTAGCCCAGTCCGGGATCCATCCCGTCTTTGTCCATCACAATCGTGCCCGCGTGGCCGTCAACAAAACCGATGTTGAATCTCCCCATTTTGCCGTGCCAGCCGCGAATCGTTGCGGGCGGTTGGCCGGTTCCACCAGTGACGTCTTCCGACGCACTGACGGTGTTCCAGCGAGCCAACCAGTGGATTGTCTCCGAATAGAGCAAGGTCTCCGATGGCGCGGGAATCCGTGTGACTGGGCGGGCATAGGGCGACATTGAATAGGTGGTGACCCCGTTGCCCGCCCGCGCTGCGTTCGCACGATAGCTTGTGCCAGTCGATTGCCAGAAAGGTCGCGTCTTCCATTGCGATCGCCACGAATCGGTCGCATAAAACGGCGCATCCACCCAGCCTGTATCACCCGGACACTGAAACTGGGAAAAGTCGTCATTGCCTGTGATCCCCGGCCCAAACATGAACCTGTTCAGCGGACGGATGGACGCGTCGCGCCTTCCTCCTTCCTGATACCCCCACTCCCCCTCTCCATCCTTCTCGCCGTTGCCGCCGCCGTAATCGTAGAACCCGCTGTCTTCCACATTGCGCCACCAGGCGGGCATTGCCAACATCGCCCCCGTATCGGCATGGTCCACCGCGTAGGCCGCGCCGGCTTTGCAGAGATTCGCCATATTGGCGACGCACTTGGCCTTTTGGCCCTCATTCTTTGCGCCGGAAAGCGCCGGCATCAGAACGGACATTAACACCGCGATAATCGAGATCACCACCAAGAGTTCGATCAGCGTGAACGCATACCCACGCCGCCCAACATACACGCCAGTCCGGATGTCATTTATATCTGCCATCGTAATCAGAACCTATTCGAGTTGATGCGGCCGAGGACTCCCACCCTTGGCAAACTTGCAACAGTATTCTAGCCGAATCGGCACTTGGCTTCAAAACCGCCAGTCGTTTTCGGCTCAGATTAACCGGGAATTCCTCGTTTTATTCCGAGAATCCGACCCCTGAGCGGTCTATCTTCCTTGCAGGGTGGGTGGGGACCAAACCACGAATATCTCCTAGTACGCTGTCATGCGTCATGTGAGGGATACGCGGCCAACGTGTGTGCCATTGGCGGCTTGTCCGCCAGTGCGAAACTACCATCAGCCGCTCACAGGACACTGGCGGGCCAGCCGCCAGTGGCACCCATCACTCGACCAGTGACAGAGCACTAGAGCAAATACACTTTTTTTGTAGCGGTCGACGCCCCCGTCGGCCGAGGCAAACAGTTTGCATTCCACGTCCGACACGGGGGTCGGACGTTACGTTCTCTCGAGAATGGCTCTAGAGCATTTTAGGTATGAGATGGCATTCTCTGTGGCGGAGATCAGAGCCGCTCGCGTCAGCAAGCGGTCAGCGTTCGACATTGTGGGGGGCGAGCAAAACGGTTATCCCCGTCGGCCACGGGGGGCCGACGCTACGGCGAAGCATGCCCTCTCAACACTAAAACGCTCTAATAGAATAGGGCGACGCAAGGGCATTCGACGCGGAGCGCGTTGGAGATCAGACAGTACCCCCCGGCGATTTCGCCGATTCATGTGCGCCTTCCGATTCGCCTTTGCCGGATGATCTCGCCATACAGCAGAGGTTCACGAGATCCTCCATGAGCCCCTTAATATCCGCAGGCGGCTTGCTTTCGATCAAGGCCGTCTCGACCTTGCTTGCGCTGGCGGAAATCGGCTCGAAACCGTGGCTGCCTGCGTCTGACTTGAGCGATCGACAGAGGCGTTCCAGCTTTTTGACGTCTTCACTGGAGAATGCCTCCTCGACGTCGCGAATCTTCTGAGGCAACTCCGTGACAAAGGCGTCAATCAATTCTAGCATTGACTTGTCCTGGGCAAGTGAGCTCAGCAACGGCTCTTGCTGTAACGATTCAATCATCTTCGCCAGCGCATCGCTCGTGAATGGTTTCCCGATAAACCGGTCGCAACCCGCCTCTAAGCAACGCTGCTTGTCTTCGGCTCGAGTCAACCCGGTGGCGGCAATGATCATCCCGCTATAGCCCTTCTCGCGAAGCAGTTTCACAGCCCCGAAGCCATCAAGGACCGGCATTTCCATGTCCATCATGATGGCGTCGTACATACTGCCCATCGCCTTGTCGACGGCGACTTGCCCGTTTTCGGCATGGTCCACTTCTGCATTCAGTTTCTTTAGAAGGACCTTCGCCAAGCGGGCGATGGAAGGATCGTCTTCCGCAAGCAGGATCCGTACCTTGTTGGCAAGCGGACAATACTGCCCGGGGTCGATCACCTGGTCAAACCTGACTCCAACCTCATGAACCATCTCTTCGATGTAGTCACACCGAGCAACAGTCGCGGCAGCATTCTCCCATGCCCCGTGGGTGCTGATTAGTTGGACGACACACCGCGTTCCTGGATACACGAATCCGCCATGCAGAAATGAGAGGCCAGTGGCGCTGATGTCTCTGATTGGTACGAGATATGCGGTCGGCCCGGCACTGCCAGGCATCTGCATATGCTCGTAGCAACCTTTGTTCCGGAATCGTAATCGCTCCGCATCCCGTTTTCCAGCCGCCCGTGGCAGAGCCTCCG
>CAZTAR010000223.1:0-7774 GCA_964611695.1 uncultured Planctomycetaceae bacterium
TGCCCATCGCCTTGGCCTTGTCGGCGTTCTCACGGAGCATCCGCATCCGCGTGACGGTCAGCGCTTCCTTGCTGCGGATGTTGAGCTGTCGCGACGTCATGAGCTGCTCGGTCGTCTTCAGGTCAAATTCCTGCGCCAGGACGCGCCGCACCTCGGGCGATTTCTCCTGCCCGCCACGCTCGAAGATCTCCTGCTTCTTGGCGGCGAGGTCGGTGATACGTTTCAGCAGTCGGTCACGATCACGCTGGAGGAGTAACTCCTGCCGCCGGAGTTCCTGCCGCGTCATCTGCGAGAGCGACTTACTCTTCTTGGTCAGCCAATCGAAGAGACCCATAGGAAACCTGAAAAAAGCCAAAAAGCCGAAAAGTCAAAACGCCAATAAAGTCGAAAAGCCAAAACGCTGAATCGTCTGGACGCATTGTACACACATCACGATGCTGATTGATTCGCGTCAGGCATGCGAGCAAGGACGAAATCGCGAATGACGGTTGCCGTGTCCAATGCTTGTCTGGCAATCTCCTCCGAAGGCCAGAACTCCTCGTCATACCGGAGCTCGACGGCATAGGGTGTCAGCTCCTGTGCTGCCGTCTTGATGCTCATGAAGGACGGGTCCACACGAGCGCACAGTTCTATCAGTTTCTCCAGATTGTGGATGAACGGGAACTCGACCTCGTTCATCGTTAAGTAGGCTTTGATACATTTCTCTGCCGCCTGCTGCGCGTGAAAGCAGGCCGCATCGAGCGCTTGGCCGGCCGACACCGACAGGCCGGCAGCGGCGACATCACTCTCGGCCTTGCGGAGCCAACCCCGGACCAAGTCATCCTTGCTTTTCATACAACACCACACCCTGCCGGATTGCCGTGGTGACAAAGGCCTGCGCCACGCCGCTCCAGTCCTCCACTTCCTCGGGGCTGTACACGAGGATATCCATGGGTGAGAGAATATCACTCAGGATTCCGTAGATTGGCGCAGCCCGACGGTAGCGCGGCTCCTCCGAATGGGCAATGACCAGCAGGTCAATATCGCTGTCTGGGCGAGCCGCCCCTTCGGCTCGACTCCCAAAGAGAATGATCTTCTCCGGCTGGATCGCCGCCACAATCCGCCGAACGATCACATCCCTCATTGTATCGTCGATCTGAATCATACGTCATTCGCGATCTACTGTCTGCGATTGCTACTCCGCCTGAGCCTCGCCTTGCTCACGTCGCGGCGATTCCTTGCGCGCATCTGTCTGCTCGGCCGCAGCGTCCGTCGACTTGGACTGGGCGGCCTCTGCGTTGTCTTCTTCCAACTCTTCGAGAATAGCGGCTTCGTCGTCGGACATGGCTGATTCGGCCATGCCGATTTCGAGGCTGCTGACAAGATCGTCGCTGGCGCTGAGCTGTTCGAGAATCTCCTCGGCATTGACGGCCGCCTCGGTCAGGTCTTCGCTGGTCGGAAGTTCCGCGATGGAGCCTGTCTGGGCGAGTTCGAGGTTGTGAATGTGCGTGCTGATGATGTTGATCTGCTTGCCCAGCATTGCGGCACTCGTGTTCACACGCGAGATGTCTTTACGCAGGTGCGATATCTGCGAAGCGATTCGCCGTTTCGCAACCTTCGAAGAAGAAGCCTTGCCCTCCGCGCGGAGATCCTGTTCCTTTGTTTCGAGCTTGCCAATGTCCTCGTAGAGCCTATCCATCTTCGTGGAAAGGGCGGCCCTCCGTTCGGCCAGCACGTTGATTTTCTTCGCCTCTTCGCCCTCTTTCGAGAAGAGGCTCCTGATCCATTCAGACAGCGACATCGAACTGTCCTCCTTGTCGGACAACGCGGGGACGCCGCGATAAAGCATGAGTTCGCCGGAACGCTTGGAAACATGCAGCTCCGGATCGGCCTTGGCCTTCTGAGCAATCGCTTCGGCAACGAGTTGATCGGGAAGATCCAGCTTCTCGGCAATGCTGCGGGCGGTCAATCCGCCTGTCAACAGGTCGGTGCGGCGTTCCTCGATCTCGCGATGAACACGGGCAATCTTGCGCGGAACATCCTCGGGATCAAATAGCGCGCAGAGTCGCGGATCGAGCGAGCCGTCGGGGCTCCTGACACGCCAGCCCCCTTCGTCGCCAGGATCGATCAACACGAGTTTCATGTTGGGCAAGTCAAGCGTCAGTTTCCAGACTTCATCTTCAAAACCGCTCGGGCTGCAAACACCGACCAGGTGAGGGGCCCTACCATGTTCAACCAGCTTGTCCACGTGTGCCTTCAGTTCGGAAAAAGTCACCGGCGGCGCGGGCTCGTCCGACGCCAGTAATGGGCCCGGCGGCGCAAGGACACTCGCTACTGTCACACTCTTAAGCTTCTTCCAGAGGAGCCAGCTGCGCACGAAACCGCGGATCGTAAAGCCCTTGCCGTGCGGCATCATTGCATAGCGATCGCGGTCATAGATTCGACGGTCCGCCATCACGGCGCGGACATGCTCGCCGTTGTCGTGCTCTTGCGGCTCGTCAAACCAGGCGCCTGCGATGAACCGGCTGCCAGCGCGTCTCAGCTTCGGCAAGACACCCGAAAGGAAGGCCGATTCGGTTTCAAGAGCATGTGTGGTCGCCGTCTTCATTCGCCTGTCCAGCACCTAGTTCCTCTTCACTCCTCGAATGAGAGAATCCACGGGTGCCACTGGCGGCTTGCCCGCCAGTTCAATCTTGCCCACGAATTCACACAAGCCACTGGCAGACAAACTGCCAGTGGCACTCATCATTATGACCGGTAGCGAAGCCCCAGTGCACCGGTCTGCGTGAGACTCTCCGCCTGGTGCGGTCACCTCCGCCGCTGCCCACACCGCCGACAATAGCGCGCTCGCGCGGGGTTCGTCTCGCGGCAATCCGGATGGCTGCACTGCCATCGGGTAATGACACGCGGACCGGATAGCGGTCTGCCGCGGTTGTGGTGGCGCGCGTTGCTAATCCAAAACACCACACCGAGAACAACGATGA
The DNA here is from genome assembly GCA_964611695.1 of uncultured Planctomycetaceae bacterium. Taxonomy (GTDB): domain Bacteria; phylum Planctomycetota; class Phycisphaerae; order UBA1845; family UTPLA1; genus CAZTAR01. The sequence goes on from CAZTAR010000223.1 coordinate 2,964, forward strand.
TGAGGATGATGGTGTCTGCCGCGATGAACATGGAACTTGCCACCATACAGCTTTCGTCCTTACGCCGCGCTCCCGGGAATCGCCGTTCCGCAACGATTACAGAACTTATCATCAGAGGCCGGATAGGCATCGCACTGCCGACACCGTCGCACGTCTCGCACAAGCTGCACCCCGCACATGATGCAGAAGTTGTCGTCTGATTCAATCGCCTCGCCGCAGGCCTTGCATGTTCGCTGGTTGTCCGAACCGGATGTACGCCCTGCAACCGCGACGGGCGAACCCGGTATCACGACGGGCGGCACGCTCCCGGCATCGATTGCGTCGAGAACATCGGCAGCGGCGGCGTAGCGCCGGTCGCGACGCGTGTACAGCCGGGTGTACACGGGGTCCACCCACGACGGCAGGTCTTCGCGGATGTGCGATGGTAAATCGCTGCCGCCCGGCCGCTCACCACACAGCATTTCAAACAAGACGATGCCGACAGCGTACAAGTCGGACCTCTGGTCGGTTTCATGTCCGTCGCGTTGTTCCGGTGACATATACGCCACGGTCCCGGAGATGCTCCGTCCTTCCTCGGAGAGCAGACTACCCGATTGCAGGATGCTGGCCGTCGTCACTTGGCCCGCCTTGCCGAGACCGAAATCGGTGACTTTGATGTCGTCGACTTCGATTTCGTCAATCGATTTTGATCGGGCGCCGGCAACCAATACGTTCGCCGGTTTGATATCGCTGTGGATCACGTTGTTTGTGTGGGCGTGGTCCAACGCCTTGAGGATGCCGCAGGTGATTCGCTGGGCCGTTCTGATCGGCAGTCCCGCCGGGGCGCCGTCGATCAACTCTCGGAGTGAAGGGCCGTCCACAAATTCCATGACGAGATAGGGCATGTCTGCGTACGGGTCGAGCCCGATCGCGCGGACGATGTTCGGATGACGAAGCCCGTGGATGGTCAAGCCTTCCTTCTGGAGATTGCGAACAAACTGCGAATCCGTGGGGACTTTGACGGCAACGACATCATCCTGCCAGATGTGATGGTGTGCTTTCCACACTTGGCCGAAACTGCCGACGCCGACCTGTTCGTCCAGCACGTATTCGCTGATTCGATTTCCAGCCTTCGGTCCTGTCATGGCATGATCCTCAATCGAACGATTCGTCCGGTCATACGCGCGACCGCAAAATCCGAGCCCCAAGCGCCAGCGCGAGGTACAGAGGTGCATCGGCTTCTACCCACTCGCTTGCGCTCGGGGCTCCGATGCGAAGCGAGGCTCTAATCAGAGCCGCGACCGAAAGGGAGCGGGAGCGGTACCTGCTCATGCGGCAAACCCCTCTCGGCAAACACCCACCGCTTGCTGACACGCGTGGCGCTGTTCGAAACACCCACCGTGTGCTAACACGCGCGGCTCCGATCACAGGCCATCGGTAATGAACAATGCGGTTCACGAGTCCGCGTGCCTCGCCAAGGACTCACAGATCACAAAATTATAAGCTGCAGCCGCCAGGAAACCAATCAGCACGACGATCCAGGTGAACGTACCGGTGATGGGCTCGTCGGCCAGATAGAATGCCAGGATGATGTCGATGAGCCAGAAGCCGGCGATCACGCAGAAGCTCATGCCGGCCGCGGCGCTCGTCGACAACCGACTCGCCTGGAACTCGAGTAGCGGCCGCATGAACAGGTAACTCGACCAGGGAAGGGCGGCGACGATCCCGAGCCAGATCAGCGTGACCTTGAACACATGGCCGAACGCCTTCACCTCTTCCGGGTGTTGCCAGCACCACACGCCGCCAAGCACGACAGCCACACCGATGAGGGCGGCCGCGGTCTTCTTGCCAATGAATTTGCCTGCCTCAACGAGAATCACGGTCTTCCTCTCGATTTCCTGATACGTCCTAATAAACTTGTGCGGTTCGCGCGTTCCTAACCGAGCGACGCACATTCAAGCCCGCAATGGCCATTGGAATTCCGTGTCAACCTCCTTGGGCCAGGGTGACTTTGTTACCAAAACTACCCTAAATATAGCCGCCGTTTGCAGTTGCGATACTACAAAGCCCGCCACGGTTTGGAATCAACCTCCCTTGACCGGCAACGCTTTTCGTGCGAAATTGTAACGCAAGTATTCGCAGTAAGTTATCGCATCGAGCAAATTTGGCCTTGTTTACGCGTCGGCGACGACGCCGACTTCTTGTGATTGGGGAGACATCATGCCCAAGGCGGTGGAGATTCGTAGAGGACAGGCAGTCATGCACGAGGGCCAACTCTGGATCGTGCATGAGGCCCAGCACGTTGCCAAAGGAAACAAAGGCAGCTACATGAAGTTGAAGCTCAAGAACTTCAAGCAGGGCAACGTGGTGGAGTATCGCTTCAACGTCAACGACAAAGTTGAATCGCCCTTCGTCGAAGACAAGCCATACGAGTTCCTCTATCGCGACGGGGACCACTACGTCGTGATGGAGACCGTGACATTTGAGCAAATCAACGTCAGCAAGGATCTGATCCCCGACGGCGAGAAATTCCTCAAGGGAAACGAGCAGCTCATGTGCAAGATCATGGACGGCCAGATCATCGGCGCGGATTTGCCCAACACCGTCGAACTGGAAGTCACCGACGCGCCGCCCGTCATCAAAGGCGCGACCGCCACAAACCAGAACAAGGAAGTCACGCTCGAGACCGGTTACAAATTGCGCGTGCCGCCCTTTATCAGCAACGGTGAAATCCTCCGCGTCGATACGCGAACGGGCGAGTATATCGAACGCGCGTAAACGCGAACTGTTGCCTGCACACGGATGAGCCGACTGGATGAGTTGCGTCGTGCTCGATGCTTGGCGCCAGGCGATTGATGCTCGGCGGCGCAAGGGTTGCGCAGGCAGTGAAAACCGCGAAGGCGGTTCAATCGATGCAAACGAGTCCATTTCGCGCAGCACACCCTTATCCCCTGTTTTTAAATGCCATAGCGGTTTTGGCTGGGATCATTGATCCGCTTGCAGGGGTATTCACCACGCTGCTGCGGATATTTTGGCGGAGTCGCCTGCCGAGCCGAGCGGACACGCCTAAGCGTCGTCGCCGTGGCCTCACGCTCATCCTCGGGGGCATCGAAGGTCCGAGTCGATATGCCGCCAACATGGCCCGCGGGCTCCTCAAGTCAGGCTATCGCGGGAGCGTGGTGGTCTTTCCCTGGAACAAGCGGGGTGCTCGTCAGATTCCACTGCTCCATGTGTTGAGAAACCTCATGGATCGCCGACACCACGAGCGTTGGTCGGACCGGCTCGTTCAAACGATCTTGGACTACAGGTCCGAGTATCCAAGCGCCTCCGTGAACCTGCTCGCCCAATCGGGCGGCTGTTGGGTGACGCTTCGTGCCTTGGAGAAGTTGCCCGAAGACGTCACCGTTCGGAGTGTCGTGTGGCTGGCCCCGTCAATCTCGCCGGACCGCGACATCGCCATGGCGGCGGCTCGATGTCAACAAGGCTTGGTGTCGATGGGTGGCCCGGGCGATTTTTTCTTTCTCGGTGTCGGCACGCTGCTGTTCGGCACCTCGGATCGCGTTTTCACACCCAGCGCTGGCTGGATTGGTTGGCATCACCACCCCCAGGGTTTCAGTGAATGCAGGTGGTGCCCTGAGTGGATCAAGTTTGGCTATCTCGGGAACCACACTTCCACATCCTCAAGGCGGTTCATTGAGAATGTGGTGGCGCCACACCTCCTCAGGTGACGTTTCCGTTGTTTTTTTGACGTGTGCGCGGTGGTCATGCGAGGAAGGGGGGCGTGGCGCCTTCGGCTTGACCCTTACGTATGGACTGGACTAGAATCGCCCCGATTTGAAATGGGTAACAAAACCGGCGCGGACATGCCGGGCTTGATCGCTGGCTTGAGAGAGAACGCTGAATGGACATTGAAGAAATCAAGACGCTGACAGATCTCATGGTCGAGAACGACCTTTCTGAAGTCATGATTCGAGATGGCGATAAGCGGATCGTCTTGCGAAGGGGCAAGACCGATGCCAGCCAGCCGGCGGTGATGCCGCAACCGGTGTCTCCCGCACAGAGCTATGTCGCACCTCTCCCGGCTGCTGCGCCCGGCGCGGCTGTGCCGGAGAGTGATGCTGCATCTCCAGAAGACGAGCAAGCTGTCTTCATCTCGTCACCGATGGTCGGCACCTTCTACGCGGCCCCCGATCCGGATTCGCCTCCCTTTGTGCAGGTCGGCGACCATGTGAATCCCGATACCGTCATCTGCGTTGTCGAAGCGATGAAAGTGTTCAACGAGATCAAGGCCGAGGTCTCCGGCACAATCGAGTCTATCGAGGTGGAAAATGGCAAGCCCGTCGAATTCGATCAACCCATCATGAAAGTTCGTATCGGCTGACGTTCTGTTGTGGCAGGCTGAAACGAAGACAGGCAATCTCGTCTGTCTCGCAGATGTGGAGACTCAGTGGCGGCTAGATCCTCTCGATCGACAATCAAGAAACGCAAGTTCAGCAGGATCCTTATTGCGAACCGTGGGGAGATCGCGCTGCGCGTGATCCGCGCCTGCCGGGAACTTGGCCTCGAGACTGTCGCGGTCTATTCGGAAGCCGACCGTGATGCCCCTTACCTCCGACTGGCGGATCAGACCGTGTGCATCGGTTCCGCCTCTCCCGCGCAGAGCTACCTGCGGGCGGATCGGATCATCGCCGCTGCGGAAATCACGAACGTCGATGCGATCCACCCGGGCTACGGGTTCCTCGCCGAGAACGCCGACTTCAGCGAGCAATGCCGCGAAAGCAAGATCGAGTTCATCGGCCCGAGCGCCGAGTCGATCCGGCTCTTGGGCGACA
>CAZTAR010000224.1:0-7751 GCA_964611695.1 uncultured Planctomycetaceae bacterium
TTCGCATTCCGCCAGGCGAGCAGGTTGAAATTCAGGGCACCGATCGGGCCGAAGGCGTTCGTAGTTTCGACGACCTGCTGGGCCGCCGCATTTTGGTGCCGAGCGATCTCGTCATTCTGAGCGTCGGGATGCGCGCGAGACAGCCTGAAACATCGCAGTTCCACGATATGTTGAAGGCCAGCCTGGGGCTCGACGGTTTCTTCCTCGAACGCCATCCCGAGTTGGCGCCGGTGGAGACGGCCGTTGAAGGTATCCTCTTGGCGGGGACTGTTCAGGGGCCGAAGGATATCGTTGACACTGTCGCACAGGCGTCCGCGGCGGCCGCCAAGGCGTCGGTGTTCCTCGCCTTCGATAAGGTGAAGCTCGACCCGGCCGTGTCTGTCGTGGACGAGGAGAAGTGTCGGGCGTGTGGGGAGTGCGTCGAGATTTGTCAGTTCCAGGCGCCGCAGCTCGTCGAGACCGAATCCGGGGGCTTTTCCGCCCGGATCAACGCATCTCTCTGCAAGGGTTGCGGCACCTGTACGAGTTGGTGTCCCAGTGGGGCGATTGTGTCGAAACACTTCACGGATAAACAGGTTAATGCGATGATCGATGCCTTTTTCACTGAGGAGGTGGTCCGATGACGACTCCTCGGAAAAAGCAACGGCCCACGCGATCGCCTCCGAAGAAAGCGAAGGCCTCGCAACCCAAGCCGGCCCCCGCGAAGGCGGTGAATCCGAAGGCAGAGAAGAAACCGAAGGTGGTGAAAGCGAAGGCAACGAAACCGAAAGCCGCGAAGCCGAAGGAGGTGAAACCTGTGGTGACGGCACCGAAGGCCGTGAAACCGAAGACGGTCATGCCGGTAGCAAGCTCGCCGGAGGGGCCGCGTCCTCAGGCCGCCTCACCGAAAGTGGCAGCAGAGGCGAAGTCGCCCCCGCCGAAGGTCGCGCCCAAGGCTGCGCCCCAAGAAAAGGCGCAGGTTGTCAAGCCCGAGTCTCCCACGGTCTGGAATCCTAGCCTTGTAGTCTTTGCGTGCAATTGGTGCTCATACGCCGGCGCGGATACGGCGGGTGTTTCCAGGATTCAGCATCAGCCGCATTTCAGAATGATTCGCGTGATGTGTTCGGGACGAATTCAACCGGGTTTCGTGCTTCGTGCGTTCGAGAAGGGGGCCGACGGTGTTCTCGTTTCGGGGTGCCATTTTGGGGATTGCCACTACGTGTTCGGCAACGAGCGGGCCGTCGAGCAATTTGAGAAGACGAAGAACATGGTCAAGCTGTTGGGCCTGGAGGCAGGTCGATTGCGGCTCGAGTGGATCAGCGCGGCCGAGGGCGTACGATTCGCGGGAGTCATCAACGAATTCACGGATCAGGTTCGGGCCTTGGGACCGAGCCCGTTCGGGCGCGAGCGTCGCGCGGTCTGACGAATCAGGGAGTGAACGCTAATGGCGGAGCTCGTGGAAGCTGCAAGGAAGACCAGGGCATGGGCCTGTTATGATTGCGGGAAATGTACCGCGACGTGTCCCATCTCTCGGATTGGCGGGGACTACAGTCCGCGTCGGCACGTGCTCGAGACGAATCTCGGTCAGCGGGAGGAACTGTTGGCCGGTGACAGTCTCTTCAGTTGTCTGACCTGCAGCCTGTGCGACCAGCGATGCCCCGCGGACGTCGGGTATTCAGACCTCGTGCAGAAGCTGCGTGAGATGTGTTACCGAGAAGGCGTCGAGCCGGAATGTCCGCACGGTGGTGCGTTGCAGTCCATCATGCGGATGATGGCCAAGGGCGGCACGCAGCAGGACCGAATGGCTTGGTTGGATTCGGATCTCAAGACGGAGCCGAAGCAGGGTTCGGTCTTTTACTGGACCGGCTGCACGATGTATTACGACGCCTTTTTCCCAGACTTCGGCGTCAAGACGCTCGACGGGACCCGCGCGGCCATCCGCGTGATGAATGCAGCGGGTGTGACGCCGGTCGTTTCGCCGGAGGAGCGTTGCTGCGGTCACGACCTGTTGTGGAACGGCGACCGGGCAAGCTTCGAATTGCTGGCGAAGCACAATGTGAAGCTCGTGGCGGAGAGCGGCGCGACGACGCTCGTGACCTCTTGCGCCGAGTGCCTGCGGACCTGGAAGTTGGACTACGCTCCCTTCTTCGAGGGTGTGTTCAAGGGTTCGCCGCCGCGCATCCTCCACTTCAGCGAGTTCCTGATGGAGCAGGAAGACAAGTTGAAGTTCAAGGATGGTGATAAGAAACAGGCCGGGCAGCGGGTGACGTTTCAGGACCCGTGCCGCATGGGCCGGCATCTGGGGATCTACGAGGCCCCCCGAAAGTTGTTGGCGGTGGTGCCGGACGTGGAATTGGTGGAGATGGCGCATTCGGGCAAGTCGGCGGCGTGTTGTGCCGGCGGCACCTGGTCGAACTGCGACCGCTTCGCGAAGCAGATCCAGGTGAATCGTCTGAAGGAGGCGCGGGCCACCGGCGCAGAGACGCTGGTTACGGCCTGTCCGAAGTGTCAAGTCCACTTCCGCTGCACGATGAAGGATCCCAAGCAGGGAAGTGAGATCGAAATCGAGCTGCGCGATTTGGCCGAGTTGGCGGCCGAGGCGTTGGCGTGATGATGCGTGTTCGAGTGCAACGAGTTCCGTGAGGAAAATCAGGAGAAGGTTCTCTGAGTAGGAAGGGCACCGAATGGTTAGTAAACCGACAAATGGCGACATCCGCGTGGGCGTTTTCGTCTGCGACTGCGGATTGAACATCGCCGGCGCCGTGGATTGCGGAGCGGTGACCGAGTATGCCGAGACGTTGCCTGACGTGGTGTGCGCGGTCCGCAACAAATACACCTGTGCGGACCCCGGCCAGAACGAGATCAAGGACGCGATCGGCAAGTACAAGTTGAATCGCGTCGTGGTCGCTTCCTGTACACCGAGGCAGCATGAGCCCACATTCCGGCAGTGCGTCCGCGAGGCCGGCCTGAATCCATACCTGATGGAAATGGCCAACCTCAGAGAGCACTGTTCCTGGGTCCACCCGGGCGCGATGGAGGCGGCCACCGCCAAGGCCAAGGACCTTGTGGCCAGCGCGGTTGCGCGGGCGAGGTTCCTCCAGCCGCAGGAAGAGTTGACGGTGCCGGTGACCAAGCGGGCCTTGGTAATCGGCGGCGGTGTCTCGGGCATCGAGTCCGCGATCGAACTCGCCGACGCCGGACATCAAGTCGTCCTCGTGGAGAAGGAACCGACCATTGGTGGGATCATGGCCCAATTGGACAAGACCTATCCCACCATGGACTGCTCGATATGAATTTTGGGCCCAAAGGCCATCGATGCCGGTCGGCATCCAAACATCGAGCTGCTCACCTTCAGCGAAGTCGAAGAAGTCTCCGGCTTTGTCGGTAACTTCACGGTAAAAATCCGCAAGAAGGCACGCTACGTCGACAAGTCGCTCTGCAACGCCTGCGGAGAGTGCGTGAAGGTCTGCCCCGTCACGAAGCCCGACGAATATCAGATGGGCCTCTCGTCGCGCAGGGCGATCTATATTCCGTTCCCACAGGCCGTTCCCTGCTCGTACATTCTGAACATGGACGACTGCCTGGGGAATAATCCCATCGCGTGCGGCAAGTGCGCGGACGTCTGCGAGAAGCAGGCCATTAACTATGACGACGCTGACGAGATCATCACGCGCGAGGTCGGCGCTGTCATCGTGGCGATCGGCCTGGACGTCTACGACCCCACGGAGATGGACGAGTACGGGTACACGCGGTTCGATAACGTCATTACGTCGATGGAGTTCGAACGGCTGATCTGCGCCGGCGGTCCGACAGCGGGCCATTTCGTTCGGCCGGGGGACCACGAACGGCCCAAGCGGATCGGTTTCGTGCAGTGCGTCGGATCGCGAAATCCGAAGATCGGGCGGCCCTACTGCTCGAACATCTGCTGCATGAACACCATCAAGGACACCCTGCTCCTTGCGGATCATTACCCCGATGTCGAGAACGTCGTCTTCTACCAGGATATCCGGGCGTTCGGCAAATCGTTCGAGGATATGTTCCAGCGTTCGAAGGAAGTCGGCACGCGCTACGTCCGCGGCTTGCCGGGCGACGTCGTGGAAGACCCCGAGACGGGGAATCTCACGGTCACCGTCGAGAACACGACCAGCGGAAAGCTGGAACGCCACGAACTTGACATGCTGGTGTTGTCGGTCGGCGTCGTGCCGCCGAAGGACCTTGCCAAGATATCGAGCATGTTGACCCTGTCGAAGACGTCGGACGGGTTCTTCATGGAGTCGCACCCGAAGCTCAAGCCGGTGGACGCACCAACGCGCGGGGTCCATTTTGCCGGCTTCTGCGAATCCCCCAAGGACATTAAGGATTCGGTTTGCCAGGCGGGGGCCGCGGCATCACGCGCCGGCGCTTTGCTCAATGCCGGGAAGATTCAGATCGAGGCGATCACAAGTCGCATCGATGAAGTCGCATGTGAGAAGTGTGGCTTGTGCGCGAAGATATGCCCGTATGGCGCGATCGTCTGGAAGAAAGGCGAGGCGGCCACCGTCGTCGAGGCGGCTTGTGCGGGCTGCGGCGCGTGTGGCGCGACATGTCAGTTCGGCGCGATTACCATGCGGCACTTCACAGATGACCAGATTTACGCGCAGGTGCATGCGGTACTGGCCGAGCGTCCGCAGGACAAGGTTTTCGCATTCGCCTGTAACTGGTGTTCCTATGCGGGCGGCGACATGGCCGGTATCTCGCGCATCCAATACCCGGCGTCGAACCGTGTTGTTCGCACGATGTGTTCGGCCCGTGTTTCGGAAGACATGGTCCTAGAGGCATTCCGCTGCGGTGCGCCGGTCGTGTTGGTGTCCGGGTGTCACTACGCAGACTGCCACTACATTAGTGCCAATCGTGAGACGGTGAAGCGAATGCAGCGTCTGTGGAACAAGCTGGATAAGGCCGGCGTAAGGCCGGAGCGGTTGCAACTGGAGTGGATCAGTGCGGCTGAAGGCCAGAAGTTCGCCAAGGTCATGGGGCAGATGGAGGAGCTGCGCAAGACCGTCACGATGGAAGAAATCGCGCATGCGCGCGAGGCGCTGAAGGAGAAGCCGAAGAAGGTCTCCAAGAAGAACGAGGAGGCTGCTGCGACGGCGGGCTAGTGTTCTGTCACCCCCCTAAATGTGCGGGTTGGGTGGTACGGGCGTCTCGCCCGTGCAAGGCCATGGCAACGTGATTTCGTACGGGCGGGACGCCCGTACCACCCGAACATTAAGCCGTGACGCAACACTAGCAGTCTGTGGCCCAAAGGTGGCACGAGCGGCTCGCCGGTGATTCCAACGCCGGGACGGCGGCGCCGCAAGTCGCGTCGGCCTCCCGTGGTCGACGATGAACACGCGTTATCTGCAACGGCCGACCGTTCTGTAACGGTGGCGGCTCGGATCGGAGGTCCATATGGCGGTGAAAACGACGGAGAATTTCCGCTGCATGATGTGCGGCCACGACTACACCGACGAGGTCGTGAAGGGCGAGGACAAAGAACGCTCCTGCCCAAAGTGCCGCTCGAACAGCATCCGGCATATGAAGAAGAAAGCGGCTAGCTCTTAGCTCTTAGCTGTTAGCTGTTAGCTATAAGCTTTTAGCCGCCAGTCGGATGCAGGAACACTGTGGCGGATAAGCTAAAGGCTAACAGCTAATAACTAACAGATCTTTGCTCTTTGGAGGAGTCATTCGGATGTCCGAGACGCCTGAGCGAACCGACGATGTCGTCAAAGTCGATTTCCACTTTCGGCGGGAGTTGGCCGAGAAGGTGGAAGGTAACCTGGCGGGGTTTTGCTATCAATGCGGCGCGTGCGTGGGCGATTGTCCCGCAGCCATTTACAGCAAGGCGTTTAACCCCCGCGAGATCATGCTGAAGGTTTTATACGGGTTAGGCGGGGAATTGCTCAAGGAAGACTCGATCCTCTGGCAGTGCACGAATTGTTACAACTGCCATGAGCGATGTCCGCAGGAGGTCAAGCCGGTCGAGGTGATCATTTCCTTGAAAAACATGCTGGCGGACAAGGATATCTATCCCGCACCTGTCGAGAAGGTGATCCAGATGTTCGAGGAGACGGGCCGGACGACCCCGATCAATCCGGCCGTCCACCGCCAGCGCGAGCGGTTCGGCCTGCCGCCGCTGCATGAGGTTCCGATCGACGAAATCAAGAAGCTGGTCGAGCCGGCTTCCAGCGAAGGAGACGCGCGTTGAACAGATTTGCGTTTTTCCCAGGCTGTTTGATCCCCACGCGGCATCCCGCGATGGAGTTCGCGATTCGCCACACGTTGCCCAGGCTGGGCATCGAGATCGTCGATCTCCCAGGCACGACTTGCTGCCCGGACCCGATCTACTTCAAATCGAAGGACAAGTTGTCATGGCTGTCTGTGGCGGCGCGGAATCTCTGCATTGCCGAAGAGATGGGCCTCGACATCTTCACGAACTGCTCAGGCTGCACGGCGACACTGTCCGAGACGTACCACCTGCTGCAGGACGAGGCACTTCGAGAGAAGGTCAACGGCCGCCTCAAACGGATCGGCAAGGCTTACCGTGGCACGACTCGCGTGCGCCATGTCATCACCTTGCTGCGAGACGTCATCGGGTACGACACGATTCGCGATTCCGTCGTGCGGCCGTTGGATGGCCTCAAGATCGCCATTCACTACGGTTGCCACCTCTTGAAGCCAAGCAAGATCATGCAGGTGGACGACCCGAATAATCCCACGGTGATGGAGAATCTCGTCGCGGCCCTGGGCGCCGAACCCGTGCGGCACCGGAACTGGTACCTCTGTTGCGGCAAGGCATGCCAGGCGGAGGAGGTGCCGGCCAACATGATGCACGATCTCCTCGGCGCGGTACACGATGAAGAGGCGGACATTCTCGGCTTGATTTGTCCAACGTGTTTCGGCCAGTTCGATCACGGGCAGATGAAGGTCTCCAAGCAGTTCGGAGACGATTTCAACACGCCTCCAATCTACTATTTCCAGCTCTTGGCATTTGCCCAGGGTGTGCCGTATGACGAGTTGGGATTGGAGCGGCAACGCTTCAAGCCTGAGTGTTTGAGGCGATTCGAGTCGGACCCAGCGCCGGCCGAGAAGGCTTCGTAAGCAGGGTTGGTACAAGAGTTCGTACACGGTTTCGTGGGAAAGGCGGCAATCGAGGTTTCGATCGAACAATCTCAGCGGCGTTCGTTGCGTTCGGTCCCCTCTTTTTACCCCGTCTTTGGGACTCAGGAGCGCTATGATGGCCAAATACAAAATCGAGATTGACCACAATGCCTGTGTTGGGGGACAGACTCTGTACCGAGGCAGCCCCCAGCACGTTTGAGATCGATCCGGACGGCAAGTGTTTAGTGGTGGACCCCCACGGCGATCCGCCGGAGGATATCCTTTCCGCGGCGCGAAAGTGTCCGTTCCAGGGTATCTCGCTCTTCGACTCGCAGACGGGCAAGAAGGTCTGGCCGGGAGATTAGGCCCTTCGGCCATGGGGGGCGACGCTACCGCGAGGTATGCATTCGCAATCCTACCGTGAAACTTGCACTCTCAACCCTGATTGAAGGTTCTTGGAGACCTTCCATCAAATAACCGCTACACTTTCCACCCTTGGCAAGACTGTCAACGGTGCGCCGGCGAAAAACGCCGAGGGAGCTATCGGTAGCACGCACCGCTTCTGATTGGCCGAATATCCTCAGAATGGGCTGTCATGATTCCAAGCCTCTGGGCGATTCTCTCGGTGTTGAATTACCTGGTCGTGGCCCTGG
>CAZTAR010000225.1:0-7729 GCA_964611695.1 uncultured Planctomycetaceae bacterium
ACTGCACGCCCGATACACGCTCATCGTTGTGTCTGTACTGATTGTTGCGTTGGCCGTAATCCTCGAATCGCCGGTAGCCGATGCCGTATTCGGTCAGGAGCGAGTCTTTCTCGCCGGGCCGGACGACTACATGCGGGCCTATCGCGCACGTGAGATCCTCACCGGCGACGCGCTTCTCATTCGCCATACTAACGTGATCAACGCGCCGGTTGGTGCGACACTGCATTGGACCGCGCCGATGGACTACCTCCTTTCCGGCGTCGGCATCCTTCTCCTTCCGGCGATGACCGCGACGGCTCAGTTGGATTTAGTCTGGGCCTGGCTGCCGGTTGGTTTGGGCGTCGCCTACATCCTCATCATGATCGCGATGATGCGGCGGGGGTTCGGTTGGCAGGCGGCGATTCTGATGGGGCTCCTTGTGGCGCTTTCACCCTGCTTTCATCGAGTTTTCCGACTGGGACATCCTGACCACCATTGCCTCATCGAGTTGCTCCTCCTCATCGCGCTGGCGGGTTGGATTCCGCGAGCAAACCAAGATGGCTCGCCCGGCAAGCCCTTCGGGACCGGCATTATGTTGAGCGGTCTGGCCATGGGCATGGCGATCTGGGTCGCGTCTCAGGCGATGTTTTTCTGGGTGGCTCTGACAGTCGGCCTGAGTTATGCCTGTTGGTTCGGTTCACCGGAATCACGACTGCGGTACGCCAAGGCACGGTTCTCCTGGAACTGTACGACGGGCTTCGTTGTCTTTGTCGGTTTTTTCGTCGAGAACTGGCCGGACTTGTATGTCATGGCGGTGGACAAGATCAGTCTTGTGCACCTCGCACTCATGGCGGTTGTGTTCCTCATGCCGGTTCGGGCCTATGTTGCCCGATCCAAAGAAGGGACCCAAGCGGACGATTCTGTTCCAGAGCAATCAACCATCACGGCCGGCGGGCATTCTCAAACGAATCGCACCATCGCATTACTGACGGCGCTGGCAGCGATGCTTGTGTGGATCACGATCGACCGCGGAAGGGCGTTTGAGCATGTCGCCGGCGAAACGCTCCTCGTGTGGTCCAAGCACTTCAGCGAGTTTCAACCGCTGTATTCAACCACGGCCACAGATTGGTCCGTCCAACCGATGCACGCCTGGCTTGGCTTCGTGCCCTATGCGCTACCGTGCTTGTGGGTGTTTTTTGTTTTTTCGAAGCGCGTGCCTCTTCCTGTCAGGTGTGCACTTGGGCTAGCGGCGCCCCTTGTTCTGGTGCTCACGATTCTGCAGCGTCGGTGGATGGACCACGTGAACGTGACCGTCACGCCGGTCGTCGTATTGGGTGGATTGGAATTGTGCAGGTCGTTTTTTTGCCCGCGACCTAAGAGTCTTCTGGCACCGCCGTCTCGTCAGTGTAAACACAGGCGAGACGCCTGTGCCACAGAAGTCAGTGTTAGCCGCCTGAACCCAGGAAACCATGATCTGTCCGTTGGCTGGTTTCTTGCCGCAGTGGTCCTGCTGGGTGTGCTGGTATATCCAAGCGCGTGGGGAATCCTGTCGCGGACTTCCGAGGGAGAACGATCCGCAGTCGCCGTTCAGCGTCGAACGGATTTTGTGGCACAGCAGATCAACAAGTACGAGGCGAGGCATCAGGCTGCCTTGAGAAACGGTGAAACGACGGGCCGTCCCGGAACAACCCTGGCGAGATCGGCGATCCTCTGTGAGGATGGAGAAGGACCGTCACTGTTGTACTGGACGGGGCTCCCCGTCGTCGCGTCGCCTTACCATCGCGCGTTGGAAGGCATTCTGGAGGCCTCCAGGTTTTTCGCGGAGCGAGACCCGCTCGCCGCGCGGAAACAACTCGACCGGTTGGGCGTGCGGTACATCGTGATGCCCCCCCGGGCTCACGAGCAATTAATGCAATTCGAGCAAATTGCGTTCGGCGAGCCACCGTCTTTCGGCCCGCCGACGGAGCACCTCGACCCATTCGGCCGCGTCATTCGACAGCTCAACTACCGGCCGGGGATTACCCAGACAATGGCCTATCGATTGGTGATCGAATCCGGCACGGAGGTCATTCCCGGCGTTGAACGAATCGCGGAGATCAACGAGGGGGCCACCACGTCGGACGGCACGCCGATGCGGACTGGATTGCTGTACGTCGTTCACGAGATTGCCGCGCCGGCCTCGGAATCGCCGACGTCGCGCGGTACACTTCCTCGGTCAAACAACCGAGGTGACTGAATCATGCCGACGCCCGAGCAAGAGATTGCCGAACTTCGCACGCAGATCGAGCATCACGACGATCTGTACTACGTCGAGGGGCGAACCGAAATTTCGGATCGTGCATACGACGAATTGTTCGCTCGGCTCAAAGCGTTGGAAGACGCGCATCCGAAGTTGAAGACGACCGATTCGCCGACCCAGCGAGTGGGTGGCGCTCCCATCAAGGGCTTTCGGCATGTGCCACACGCGGTGCCGATGCTGTCGATCGACAACACCTATAACGCGGAAGAACTTCGGGAGTTCGATGCACGTATCGTAAAGGGACTTGGGGGAGCAAGTTACGAGTACCTTGTCGATCCAAAGATCGACGGCGTGTCCGCTTCTTTGCGCTATGAGGACGGCGTGCTGGCACTCGCGGCGACTCGTGGCGACAGTAAGACCGGCGACGATATTACTGAGAACGTTCGGACGGTTCGCTCCATTCCTCTGCGACTGCGCGGCGATGGCTGGCCCGAGGTGTTGGAGGTTCGCGGCGAGGTGTTTTGGCCACGTGAGGCATTCGACGCACACAACGAAAAACGCGAGCAGGAAGGGCTCGACCGGTTCGCGAATCCACGAAACGCCACGGCGGGAACGCTGAAGCAATTGAACTCCAGTGCCATTGCAGGTCGAGGTCTGGCATTCATCGCGCATGGCTTCGGCGAGATCGTCGGGGCGTCATTCGAGACCGCCGAGAAGTTCTTTGCGGCGTTGAAGCGCTGGGGCGTGCCCGTCAGCGACCACGCCAGGACGTGCAAGGATATCGAAGCGGTCATCGAGATGGTGGCCCGATGGGACGAGGAGCGGCGCCATCTCGGCTACGAGACCGACGGGCTCGTTGTGAAGGTCAACCGTCTGGAGCAGCGCGACACCCTCGGCGCGACGAGCCGGTATCCGCGCTGGTGTATTGCCTACAAGTATGCGGCCGAGCAGGCGGAAAGCGTGCTGGAGGCAGTCGATCTTCAGGTCGGGAAACTGGGCACCATCACGCCGCGGGCGGTGATGTCGCCGGTACAACTCTCCGGCACAGAAGTCCGCCACGCGACCTTGCACAACTTCGACCAGGTCGAGCGACTGGATGTTCGCATCGGTGATACCGTGGTCGCCGAGAAGGCGGGCGAGATCATTCCGCAAGTAGTCCGGGTGGTGCTGGAAAAGCGGCCGGCGGGCGCACAGCCGATCGTACCGCCAAAGGCGTGCCCCGTCTGTGGCGGCGATGTGGAAAAGGACGAGGGCGGCGTGTACGTCCGCTGCATCAATCCGTCATGTGAAGCGCAGCTCAAGGAACGCCTGAAGTATTTTTGTGGGCGGGACCAGATGGATATCGAGGGTGTTGGCGACGCGCTGGTCGAACAACTCGTGGACGAGGGCCTCGTCCGGCGACACGCCGATCTCTACGCCTTGGAGCAGCGGCCCGACAGGTTGTTGGCGCTTGATCGCATGGGGAACAAGTCTGTGGACAACTTGCTGGCTGGCATCGAGCGGAGCAAACAGCAGCCGCTGGCAAGGGTGCTGGCCGGGTTGAACATACGCCACATCGGCAGCGCGACGGCCGAGTTGATCGCTAATTACTTTGGAGAGATGTCGGCGGTCTCAACGGCGTCGGAAGAAACATTGCAGGCCGTCGAGGGGGTCGGGCCGGAGATGGCACGATCCATGCGGTTCTTCTTTCAGAGCACCTCCGGCCGGGAGACCTGGCATGCGCTCGCGGTCGCCGGCGTGAACATGACGCAACCGAAAGCCATGCGAACCGGCGTCCAAACATTGGCTGACAAGACCGTCGTTGTGACCGGCACACTCTCGCAGTTCGGCCGTAAGGAGGTCGAAGCGATGGTCAAAGAGCACGGCGGTAAGGTCAGCAGCAGCGTGAGTAAGAAGACGGACTTCGTCGTCGCCGGCGAGAAGGCCGGCAGCAAGCTTGCAAAGGCAAACAAGCTTGGCGTGAAGGTGCTTGACGAACAGGCTTTCCTTGAGTTGATCGGGCGGGAGTAGGCGAGCCGTCCTCGGTCTCTTGCATCGGTTGCTACCGCGAGAACATCTCAGGCATGAGAGGGCATCCTTGGCGGCGGTGATCAAAGCCGCGCGCGTCAGCAAGCAGTCAGCGTTCGACTTGGTGCGGGGCGAGCCAATGGTGATTCCCGTCGGCCACGGGGGGCCGACGCTACAACGAAGCATGCACTCTCAACGCTTAAATGCTCAAGAAAACCGAATTGTGACGCCACCCACGTTACGACAGCCAGTCAGTTAGATGCTATAGTCTCCTCGGGAATGATTTACATGGAGTACCGCCTGTGACGAAACCAAGTGTCTCGTTCGTGTCACTGGGTTGCGCTAAAAACCTCGTCGACTCTGAGAAGATGCTCGGGCTCCTCGCGGAGGCTGGTTGCCCGCTCATTGGCGAGGGGGCGCGGTCCGACGTGAGAGTCATCAACACCTGTGGCTTCCTCAGTGCGGCCCGAGACGAGGCCCTGGAAGTTATTCAAGAGGCAGCGGAAGCCAAGAGAAACGGCGACATCAAACGAATCGTCGTGGTCGGTTGCCTTGTCCAACGCGACGGTAGTGAGCTCGTCGAGCAGGTGCCGGAGATTGACGTGCTGGTTGGCGTCAACAATCGTCAAGACATTGTTCAGGCCGTGCTGCGACATGAAGAGCGGGATCATTGGCTCGGAGACTATCACCAGACTTCGTGGGTTGGCGCGAACCAATCCGACCGGGCGCGGCTTCGCCTGACTCCGCCGCACTACGCCTACCTCCGGATGAGCGAGGGCTGCGATCAGAAATGCACGTTCTGCACGATCCCGTTGATTCGAGGCCCGATGCACAGCAAGCCGGTCGACGAGATTCTCTCCGAGGCCCGTGAACTCGCCGAGGATGGCGCCGTCGAACTCAATCTCATCGGTCAGGATACCACCAGCTACGGCCGTGACATCGGTTACGCACCGGGCCTCGCCGGCCTCCTGCGCGAGCTGAACGGCATCGATGGTATCGAGTGGATTCGCCTGATGTACGCCTATCCCACGGACTTCTCCGACGAGATGATCGAGGCCGTCTTCGATCTCGACCGTGTCGTCAAGTACATCGACCTGCCTTTGCAACACATCAATGATGGCATCCTCAAGGCGATGCATCGTCGGGTGACACGCAAGGAAACCGAATCGCTTCTCCAGAAGTTGCGATCCCGAATTCCGGGGGTCGCGATTCGAACGACCTTCATCGCCGGCTTCCCTGGTGAGACAGACGCAGCATTCGATGAACTCCTGGAATTCGTGAAGGGCTTCGAGTTTGACGCGATGGGGGTGTTTCCTTATTCGAATGAACCGGATACTCCTGCCGGGCGGATCAAGGTACAACTACCGCCTGACGTGATTGACGCACGGGTCGAAGCACTCATGCTCGCTCAACAGGACATCGCTTTCGCCAGGGCCGCCTCGCGCGTCGGCGAGAAGATGTGGGTTCTGATTGATGAATATCCGCAAGAGGCGGGCGGCCCGACACCTGCTCGTCACCAAGGCCAGTCGCCCGAGGTCGACAGTATCGTCCTCGTCGAAGAGAACGACTACGAACCTGGGAGCTTCGTGGTGGTTGAATGCACGCAGAGCAACGAGTACGACCTCATCGCCCGTGCTATCGACGAAGCACCATCGGGGCCACAGCGGCCAACCGAATAGACTGCGTCAGACCACCGCGCTGTCGCGATTCAAGAGGAGGTAATCAACCATGCATGCTGACGATCAGGTCGTTCTGGCAAAATGTCGAGACGGCGTCAGGACAATCATTCTCAATCGCCCCAAAGTTTATAACGCCATCAACCGCGATCTGGCGGTGGCTTTGCATCAGGCGGTTCGTGAGGCGAACGAAGACGCTTCGGTTCGTTGTGTTGTCATCACCGGTACCGGCCGTGCGTTTTGCAGTGGGCAGGACCTCGTTGAGTACGGGACTCGCTTGAACTCTGACCACCCGATCGAACTCGAACATCGTCTGCGCGATGTGTACAACCCGGTCATTGCCGCAATTCGGACGATGGAAAAACCGGTCATCGCTTCCGTGAATGGCGTGGCGGCCGGCGCAGGCTTCAGTCTGGCATTGGCCTGCGATCTCCGCATCGCGGCCGACTCCGCGAGTTTCATTCAGGCGTTCATCAAACTGGGCCTCGTGCCTGATTGCGCGAGCACGTTCATGCTTCCTCGCCTCGTCGGAATGTCGCGCGCAATGGAACTGACTTTCACCGGCCGCAAGGTCGACGCCACAGAATCGCTTGCTCTCGGGTTAGTCAACCGGGTCGTGCCGGATGCGGACTTGCCGGAAGCCACCCGCGAATTTGCACAACAGCTCGCGGCCGCGCCGACGCGTGCCATCGGGTTGACGAAACGAGCCATCAATGCCGCATGGGCCAACACCCTCGAAGACCAACTCGAACTCGAAGCGCAACTCCAAACGCCCGCGACGCGGACGGACGATCACCGTGAAGGTGTCCAGGCATTCTCCGAAAAACGGAGCCCGCGATTCAAAGGTCACTGATGTCAATCACGATCCGCCCATTTGAGCAATCAGACATCGACTATGCCATCGAACAGACTTCGAGGGAAGGCTGGGACAACACGCCGTCGACTTTCCGCGTCTTTCTCGCCCACGATCCTCACGGCTGTTTCATCGCCGAAGTCGATGGCGACCGCGTGGGAATGATCACGACAACCTGTTACGAACATTCCGCCTGGATCGGCAATCTCATCGTCACGCCCCCTCACCGCTGCCAGGGCATCGGGCGCCACCTGATGGAACACGCAATCGGCCAGATCGAGGCCCGGGGCATCCGGACTATTAGCCTGGAAGCCGACCCGATGGGGGTCCGGCTCTACAGAGGGCTCGGGTTCGTCGATCAATCCGAATCGCCGCGTTTCATCAAGCAACCCCCGCACGCCGTCTGTCCGTGCCCGGCCGATCGCCTTCAAAAAGCCGATCTCGACATGGTGACGGCGATCGACGCAGTGGGTTTCGGCGATGATCGACGGCGGCTCTTGTCAGAGCTAATCCGCTCAAGCCTGGCGGCCTTCGCCATTCCCAGTACTGAACACCTTGCCGGATTCGCCATGGCACTGCCGGCGGCACGCGGTGTTCGCCTCGGCCCGAGCATGGCTGAGACGATGGATGTTGCCGAGAAGCTCGTGACCGCGGTTATCGTGAACTTTCCAAACGACAGCATCATCACGGCCGTGTTGGAGGATCACGGCGGAATGATACAAGTTTTGAAATCAAAAGGATTTGTGCGCATCTCTTCGTGCCTGCGGATGGTCCGAGGCGAGGCTCGGGCCGCGAACAAGCTCACAGGTATCGCCACCTTAGCCGATGGTGCATTGGGCTAGAGCATTTTAGGTATGAGATGGCATTCTCTGTGGCGGAGATCAGAGCCACGCGCGTCAGCAAGCGGTCAGCGTTCGACCTTGTGGGAGGCGAACAATCGGGTGATCCCCGTCGGCCACGGGGGGTGACGCTACA
>CAZTAR010000226.1:0-7719 GCA_964611695.1 uncultured Planctomycetaceae bacterium
GTGGCATTCGTCAGTTGCCAGGGCTTCATACTTGAATTGCTGGAAGAGGCGGGAGCCAGGAAGGATAAATAAGCCTGACCCCCTTTCCTCTCGAAGGGCATGCACCGTGATCATCTGGCTCTGGATCGGATTCCTTACGTTCGTGCTGGCTATGCTGGCTATCGACCTCGGGGTGTTTCACCGCAAGAGCCACGTCGTCAAGGTCTCAGAAGCGGCGATATGGACAACGATATGGGTGATCCTGGCACTGTTGTTCAACGTTGCTGTCTACTACCTGTACGAGCATCACGTGTTTGGGATTGGTGCGGAGATCGGGCACGAACTGACTGGCAAGCAGGCGGCGCTGCAGTTCTTCACTGGCTACGTGATCGAGAAGTCACTCAGCCTGGACAATATCTTCGTCATCGCTCTGATCTTCACGTACTTTGCCGTTCGCGCGGAACATCAGCACCGCGTGCTGTTCTGGGGGATTCTCGGTGCGTTGGTGTTGCGTGGGGTCATGATCGCTGCGGGCACCGCCCTGATTCACCGATTCAGCTGGATCACGTACGTATTCGGTGCGCTGCTTATCCTTACAGCGGTTAAAATGCTGGTAGCACGACACGACAATCTCGAGCCGGATAAGAACCCCCTCGTCCGCCTCGCCCGTCGGTTGTATCCGGTCACCGCCAGCTTCGAGGGACAACGGTTCTTTACACGCCTTAACGGTCAGCGGGCAATCACGCCACTGTTTCTCGTACTGCTTGTTGTGGAGAGTTCTGACGTGCTCTTCGCGATCGATTCGATTCCCGCGATTTTCGCTGTAACGCACGATCCGTTCCTCGTGTTCACATCGAATGTCTTTGCGATCCTCGGATTGCGTTCGCTCTATTTCGTCCTGGCTGGCGTCATGGACAAGTTCCGCTACCTAAAGATGAGCCTCGTATTCCTCCTGGCTTACGTCGGCGTGAAAATGCTGCTCGCGCACCACTACCCCATCCCGACGCTTGCCTCACTCGCGATCATCGGCGGCATTCTGTCTGTGGGGGTGTTGGCATCGGTTTTCGCCGGCCATCGCGACAGCGCGCCGCTTGTCTCTCCGCTGGCGAAGGAGCTGGACGACTTGGCCGGGTATTCCTGGAAGCAGCTCCGACGCATAATTGTCGTGCTGCTCGGCGCCGGCGTGTTGGTCATCGGCATCGCCATGATCGTGCTTCCGGGGCCGGCGATCATTGTGATCCCGGCCGGACTGGCAATTCTGGGCACAGAGTTCCTGTGGGCTCGACGGATGCTGGCAAAGATGAAGGTCACGGGAGTGAGCATTCTGCGGCGTATCGGCGGAGGGACCAAGGGGCGCGGCAACGAATCGACTCCAGGTGACCGTGGCGAGGGTAGGCAATGAAGGGGGGAAAAGGGGGTCAGGCTTACTTTTTTTGAGCAGGCTGGCCCTATGTCCACTCGTCTCTCTGGTGCTACCTTGACAAACACTGTAGAAATTGCGACAGTACAGGCGGCGGTTGAAGGTCGCCTCCTGGCCTGCGGGAAGGGTTGAACCCACCTTCGCGAGTTGGTTTTCTGCTGAGCCTTCTTTTCTGCCCGTGCGTGCAGGCCCTGGGCGTGAATGGAAAGGAAGGTCGTTATGCCATCACCTCTTCCCAAACACCCGAATCTCGATCACCTCAAGAAGTCGGCCAAGCAATTGCTCGCCGCTCAGCGCCGTGGTGAATCACGTTGTTGTCTGCTTCTGCGGTCGCTCCGGCGCTTCTCTGACGCGAGCGACGCCGACATCCTGGCGGCCCGCGTTATGCTCAGCGAGACGCAGCAGGTCGTCGCGATGCACTTCGGTTTCCCGAGCTGGGCGGGGCTTCGAGAGCATGTGCTCGCCGGGCGGATCACCAACTCAAACTCCATCGCCGCGGTCGCGGGGCGTTGTGAGCAGGAGATTCCAGACTACTGCGGCGCGGGCGTGCCGTTGGCCGTTGTGGCCGCGCTGAACCATGCGGGCGTCGACATCGACTTCATGGAATTCGCCGCCGCGAGTGGTTGGGCGTTCAGCTTCGGGTACGAGTACGGCGATATCTCCCCTGCATACATGGCGGTCCGAGGCAGTCCCAATTCGGACGGCCCGTTGGAGGTATTCGCGTTTCTGCCCGGCTGCTTCGGCCTTGGATACGACATGGCGCGCACGCAGGATCCGGAGGCAGTCTGGGCCTTCGTGAAGAAGCACGTTGATGCAGGCACCCCAATCATGAGCGAGCACATGGACGGGGGCCTGATCACCGGCTATCACGAAGAGAAGTGTAATCGGCAGATATGCTTCGACGGAACCGTCATGCCCGGGTGGATTGACGTGGACAAACTCGGGCCGTACGCCGTGTACGTGCTGGTGAAACAGGGTGAGCCGATGCCGCGCAAGGAGATCACACGGCTAGCGCTGAAGCGGGCACTTGCCAAGGGGGCGGCGCATGATTGGCGTGGCGAGCCACAGGGGATGGCCGCGCTGCGGGCCTATGCAGCCGATGTGGCCGATTCCACCAAAGACTTTGCGCAGACCGAGGAATGGTTCTGCTGGGCGGCATTCGAGCGGCTCTCGGCTCGGCGATGTTGCGCGGTGTGGCTACGCTCCGCGGCTGCGGACTTAGGGGGAAGCGTAAGGAAACCGGCGTTGGCTGCCGCGGAACACTATGGTCGAGCATTCGATTACTACGAAGAGTATGGTGGCGAAGTGTTTGCCTGTGAGCCGGCGCCTCGGACGCTGCGAGAACGAGCCCGCACGCCCGAGCGCATTGCGGTAATCACACCTTTGCTGGAGCAGGGCATCGCGGCTGAGGGGGAAGCCCTCAAGGCGATGGAACAGGCTGTTCGTGCCATGGAGTAAGTATCCGTGTATGAATAAATTGTTTATATCAGATGGGTGGTACGGGCATCTTGCCCGTGCGGCTACGGGCGGGACGCCCGTACCACCCTTCGGTAGTCGTTCCGTTCTTCAGGCGCACAGCCCAACCTTCCGGCAGTTGGCATGACCAGGCTCCGCCTCGGTGAAAGGCAGGGCTCGACAGGTAGATCGCGTCAATTGTTGAGCCGAATGAAGACGACCAGGAACCCACAAGACGCCGGCGGCGCGAAAGGATAGAATGTCTGCCATGAGCCAATTGCCGAACACGAACTCACCAATGGACGCGGCAAGCGCTACCGCCCTCCTCGCGAAAGTCGATGCACAGCCGACCATCGTAAACATAACGCGCGCCGCTCGGCAACTGGATCCCCTGCGCCCTGTGCTGGCTCGGGTTCCGGTTCGCCTGGGTGTGCTTGCATCGTTTACGTTCGAGCCTATCCAGCAAGCGTTTGAATTGCAGGCTTTGCGGGCGGAGATCGGCGCGGAGGTGTACGTAGGGCCGTTCGGGCGGTTCGAGCAGGAGATGATCGATCCGGCTTCGGGGCTGGCGGTTTTCAAACCGGATGTCGTGCTCTTGGCACTCCGGCTTCAGGATGTCTGCCCGGCGATCTACGACTCCTTCAACAGCCTCGATGAGAAGACCGCCTCCGCGATCGTGGACGACTGGATCGAACGGCTTCGAGCTGCGTTGCTGACATTTCGCCAGCATTCCAGCGCAACTGTTCTCATGCAGAACTACGATCTGCCCGCCGCCCTCGCGCTCAGCATCGCCGACGCGGACGCCACGCCCTCCCAGCAAGCGGTGATCGCCCATGCCAACGAGGCGCTTTCGGACTTGGCCGCATCAACGGAAAACGTCCACACAATGGACTACGACGCGCTCGTCGCCCAACACGGCCGGCTCAAATGGCAGGACCCGAGAACGGCCTTCTTCGCGAGGATTCCAGTTGCGGCGGAGCACTATTGGCCCTTGGCCGGTTTCTACGTTCGCCACCTCCGGCCGCTGTGCGGTTTGACGAAAAAGGTCATCGTGCTCGATGCTGACAACACCCTCTGGGGCGGCGTCGTAGGCGATGTGGGTGTCGACGGCATCGCATTGGGGCACGACTATCCCGGCAACGCATTCGTTGCATTCCAAAAGAGCGTTCTCGATCTCCACCGCCGTGGAGTCGTTCTCTGTATCGCAAGCAAGAACGAACCTGGCGCCGTCGAGGAAGTCCTTGGCAAACACCCCGACATGGTTCTCAGGGCGGAACACATCGCGGCAATGCGGGTCAACTGGCAGCCCAAACCGGAGAACGTCAAGCAGCTTGCCGAGGACCTGAACCTCGGGCTAGACAGTTTCGTGTTTTTGGATGACAGCGCTGTGGAATGCGAAATGATGCGGACGGCATTGCCGGAAGTGTTGACCATCCACCTTCCGCGGGAGCCCGCGAGGTACGCGAGCATTGTTCGGGAACTTGATTGCTTCGACCAATGGTCTATCTCGGATGTCGATCGACAAAGAGGCCGGCTCTACAAGGCGGAGGTGAGCAGGCGCGAGCTGCGAACAGGCGTGCTCGACATGCCGACCTTCTACCGCCAACTCGAGATGAAGATGACGATCTTCGTCGACCACCAGCCGCACATCGCGCGTGCCTCGCAGATGACGAATCGCACGAACCAGTTCAACATGCACACGATCCGATGCACCGAAGACGATATCCGGAACTTCGTCACCGATCCGGACACAAGCGTCTTTACCCTTGCCCTGCAAGATCGGTTCGGCGACAACGGGATCGTCGGTTTGGCGGTCGTGCGGCGTTCGAGCGATGCGTGGGTGTTGCACATCTTCCTGATGAGCTGCCGCGTCCTCGGTCGGACCGTCGAGCAGGCATTTGTGGGATGGATCGCGGAGAGAGCACGGGCCGCAGGCGCGAAGGCCCTTGTTGCCGAATTCGCACCGACGACCAAGAATAAACCCTTCGCGGACTTTTTCAGGAACTGTGGGTTCGTGGAGGCTAAGAGTGAAGGCGATGTGCGGCACTGGAGATGGGCATTGGACGAAGCCGATACAACCACGCCGGATTGGATGGTTATCTCGACAGTCGAGGCCGCCGAGGGATAAACTGACGCGATGGTCGATCTCGATGAGGAGTGATTCGCTCGATGGATAACGGCAGCAAGTTTCGCGCGATTGTCAGTTCGATTCTCGGTGTTCCCGAGGACCGGATTACGGACGATCTGTCGCCGGACACCGTGGACACCTGGGACTCGCTGAACCACATCAATCTGATCAGCGCGTTGGAGCAGGAATTCAACTTGACACTGCCGGCCGAGAACATGGGAGATTCGATGTCGCTTCCCGGATTGAGAGCCCTCCTTGCGGAGCACGGCGTGTCGATCTGAGGGTCCTTTCTCTACAACCTCGCATTGGTGGCACGAGCTGTCAACCGTCAGTGCTTTGCAGGGTATCTTCTGTTGTATCGAGGATGTACAAGTCGCCTTGTCGGCTCCATGTGCCGAAGCGAAGTTCGATTCGCGGCTTGCCTACAGTAGCCGGCACGAGTACGACGGGGCGGCCGGATTGAATCGCTCCGACGATCTCTTCTGACGTTCCGGGGCAGGTTACGGAGATGCTCTGGCTGCCGGATCGTGCAATCTTGTAACGCACCGCGAAGGCCGCCATCGAGTCCTCCACGATGATCAGGCCGTTGGGCTCGGCTAGGCGCATCGCATGGGCGGCCATCGTTTCGGCGGATCGTTCCGCGACGGACCATGGGGTGAGCAGATAAACATAGTCGTCGCGGTAGGGCTTGTAACGAGCAACACGATCGAGCAGTCCGTAACGCTTGGCAATCGAAGGCGCGACGGCGTATATGATCGGCGTGGTGAGCAGGAGTACCACAGCAGAAGCCAACACGAGACGGCGAAAATGCTGGGTGGCCCATTCGGAAGCGAAGGCGAATCCGAACCCGCCGCAGATGCACACCAACACGTACCACGGCAACAGGAACATGTATTGGTCTGAAACGCTGTAGCGGAAGGCAAAACAGGCGTAGATGATCAGGCTGGCCAACAGACATCCGCCGATCAGTCGGTTAGGCGATCGCCGCAGGACTATGAATAGGCCGTACCCGCTTAGCGGCAAAAGGAGATTTGGCAGATTCAGTGCCACGAACCCGACACTTACCATGACGACGCGCGGTGAGATCGTCATGTTGAGCACATAGCCAGCATACCGATGGCCGAAGAGAGCTGACTTGAACGTACCGGCCCAGTCGCCGGTTTGGATCAGTTCGGCCACAACGAGCGAACTATACGGGAGGGTACCGGCCAGCCAAAAAACAGCGGCGGCGATTCCTGTGCTCAAGGGCGCTCGACGCCTGATGATTGCGTAAACGATAACGAAAACCCAAACCGGCGTGATCAACCCGGCCAGCAGGTGATTGGCGACGCCGAATCCGTTGAGCAGCGCTAGGCCCCAGAAGTATCGCCTTTGGCCGGTGTGGTTCCAGCAGGTTAGCAGCCAGAACTCACCAGACAGAAGCGCCGTGCAGAGTGTGTAGGTCTCGGTGAGCGTGGCCATCTGCCAAAACGTGTGAGCCAAGCCCAGCGATGCCGCTGCCCACACCGCCGCTGTCGACCGGTAGGTGAAGGCTCGCACCGCACCGAAAACGTTGGCCACAGTAATAGCCGCAAACAGGGAGCTGACCAGCGTGATGATGAAGCAAGGCTCGCCGACTTCGATGGCAATAGCGGCCCGGCAGATCCAGTGATGCAATGGATGAGCCAACGCCAAGCCCAGGGGGTTGTGGACTTGGTGGTTGGTGATGCGCAGGATATGGGATCCAGAATCCTGCCATTGCACCCCGCGGTTTGCGGTAAGAGCGTAGAGCAGGAAACTCGCCAGAAACA
Organism: uncultured Planctomycetaceae bacterium; assembly: GCA_964611695.1. Classification (GTDB taxonomy): domain Bacteria; phylum Planctomycetota; class Phycisphaerae; order UBA1845; family UTPLA1; genus CAZTAR01. The sequence continues at coordinate 6,773 of CAZTAR010000226.1, forward strand.
CAAGCAGCCACACCTGCCAAAGGGGCCGGCGCGAGGGCGGCGGAGCAGGGTGGCCTGTGGCGAGCGTGTCGTCTCTCATCCCAATTCCATTTGAGCCGAGACTCCTCAGCTACCGAACCCCAACACAGTATTGTAGTAAAATGAGCCATTCCCCTCAAGTCAACACCGCTCGTCTTGCCACTTCCTTCAGGGAAATCGCATTCTCTGGATCAGAACCCCGACCGTGACGGACAAGCGGACGCACGGCCGCGCTTTCCGCTACCTCGTGCCGGATCAATACGTGTTCTTCATGCCGTGCTACGTGCTGTTTGCTTTGTGGGTCGGCTTGGGAATCCCATCCCACATTGGCCTATCGACGATGAAGCGGACGCTCTGCCTTGTTTTCGCGGTGCTCCCGGCCATCGTCTACGAGTTTGCGCCTGAGCTCCTGAGGAACCACCAAATCAGCATCGGCGTCAAGCGGCACATCCCGTACCGTGACAGCTACGACTATTTCATTCGGCCCCGTAAGAACGGCGAGGACAGCGCATCACGCTTCGCCCATGCGGCCCTCGAACAGGCCGCCCCGGACGGTTTGCTCATCGCCGATTCAACGATCAAGAACACCCTGGTGTTTCTGCGAGATGTGCAACGCGCCCGTCAGGGCGTCGTTTTGACGACCGGAGGCGACATTACGCCTGCGCAACCAATGATTCCACTGACGCCGGACGCCATCAGGCCGTTCGTCGAACGCGGCGCGGCCTACGTGTGCAGCGACTCCAAGCACTACGTGCCGCAGTGGATTCTGGAACAATACAACCTCGTCCCCGTCGGTATTGTCTTCCGGCTCGAAGAACGGTAGTGCTCCGCCCACGCGGCTCCTGGAGCATTCTAGGCATGAGATCGCATCTTTCGCGGCGGAGATCAGATGGGGATGAAAGCCCGTTGCTCCAGGGTTAGTGTATCGA
>CAZTAR010000227.1:0-7681 GCA_964611695.1 uncultured Planctomycetaceae bacterium
TAAGGAGTCGCCTGAAGGCGAGGGCTTCACGCCCTCCCATCGGGAGACAGTGAAGTATAGCGAGGACGAGATCGTAGGAAACGAACGCTCGAAGATCTACCATCGGGCTTTTTGCCGTGCGGCTCGCAGTATGTACTTCGCCAACAAGCAGACTCTTTTGGGTGATCCGGAGGAAGCCGAGGAGAGAGGCTTCAAGCCCTGCACAACATGCCGCCCCGATCTTCCTTTCATAGGAATCAGAAGGAACTACGTGCTTCACTTCCATCGCGGCCGTTGCAGGCACCTCAACAAGTCCAGTATGCGCGACGAACAAGTGTTCCGGACCTTGAGAGAAGCGATCTGGGCGGGATTTGATGAGATGTGCGAGTGTGTACGGATGATCCCCGGAATGCTCGAGTACAGGGATCGACTTCTTGAGGAGAGAGATGTACTTTGAGTGGTTGCGGATCGGGCGTCGTGGCGTGTGGGGCAAAGTCTCCGTCAGGCAGCCGCTGTTCACCGACTCACTAACCGCCGCCTTCCTCCGGGCTGTACTTCCGAATCCGATGGGATTCGACGATCCACAGCTTGCCTTCGAGCGTGTCGGACTGGAGGGCAGCTATCAAGAGGCGCGTGGCGTGTTCGATGTCTCTTGACGCTGGATTCCGGGGGAGTCTGAAAACGGCGATTCCCGGTCGGTCGCGGGGATCAAAGACGAGCGGGTTCGCGAAATCGAGATCAAGCGTAATGAGGCCCCGGCCTTCTTCGCGGCATATATCAATCAAGGATCGATCCGTGGCGCCGCAAAGGCCCTCGTCAGATACCGTGGCGACATCGTGCCCGGCCTCACGCAAAAGGCTGGCCCCCCGTTGTCCCAGGTTCTCGTCGAGTTTGAGCTTCAATGAGGTTTCTCGACCGGCAGGTCCACGTAGTGCTCTCGCGACATCTCGGCGCCATATGCGATGCAGGCGAGGATGTCGGCCTCTTCCAGCCCCGGGTACTCGCTCAGGATGTCCTGCATGGTCATGCCATCCGCGAGGAGGTCCAGGATCAGCGAGACCCAGATGCGATGGCCGCGAATGCAGGGTTTTCCGAAGCAGACGTTCGGATCGATCGAGATTCGGGAGAGGAGTTGATCGCGTGTCATCGTTCGCCCTCGTAACCGGGGTCGCCGAGCAATTGTCCCTCGTTGAGTTGGCGACCAACCGATTCCTCTCTTATTCTGCGCTGCAGAGGAGGGAAGATCAACCGAAAAATGACCGTCTCCAACAACATCTGCAATCGCCCCAAGGAAGAAGGCCCCGCCGCCTGCACGATTAGATGAGAAAACAGTCAAGGCAAAGATCGCGGCGAGAAACATCGGGCAAGAACAAGCCCGCCCCGCAGGGGGTCCACGTTCCCTCCGTTCTTGCCGTGGCGATGCTTCTCGTGGCCACAGTTATCATCACCAACCTGCCGGCACTCGACCGCCTGGGTGGGGCACGATATCTCTTTCCAGCCATCATTTGTTTAACCACCATTGCCATCCTACTGCGGAACAAACTATTGCCCCGACAAACTGAGGGCCGTGCAGCTACGCGAAAATCTGCTCGCCCGCCTGGGTTTTTCCAATCCTTCTTAATCAAAGGTGCAGGCGAGAGGACGGCCCTGATATCTCTGGCGATTGTCGCCGTGTTCTCCGTGGTCTCCCATTATGGTTTTGGTCGTTTCCACCGTGGCGGACACTTTGTGCATTATCACGATGTGTACCATTACTACATGGGGAGTAAGTACGCCAACGAGCTTGGGTACGACGGCCTGTACGCCGCAACACACAGAGCACTGGTCGAGAACGACAGCTCCTTCTCCGGCAAGATTTCCCTGGTCAAAAACTTGCGCACGTATGAACGAGAAAGTGCCGCCATCTCTTTACAGCGATCCGACAGCATCAGCCGGGGTTTCCCTGAAGCGCGATGGCGGGAGTTCAAACAGGATGTCCTCTTCTTTCAATCCAAGATCCCTCCCGACTCGTGGCGACCTCTCCTGTTAGACCATGGGAATAATGCCACGCCCTTTTGGACACTTGTGGGTTCTTCTTTCACCGCCCAGCTGCCGCTCAACGACCTCACGCTTCATCTTCTCGCCTCGCTGGACCCACTGCTCATCGCCGCGATGCTCCTTCTCATCCTGTACACATTCGGTCTGAAGACATGTCTGCTTTTCGCCATCTTCTTCTTTGCCAACTTCTTCGCGCCATTCGACATCACCGGGGGCGCTTTTTTGCGCCAACTTTGGCTCGCCTTGCTGGTTGCATTTGTCTGCTTCTTCAAGAAGGGCAAGATGATTGCGGCCGGTCTTTCGTTGGCCGTGTCCGCCCTTGCTCGGGTCTTCCCGCTCGTCTTTGTGCTTCTGCCCGCTGTCTTGCTCGTCAGGCACCTGATCCGTGAACGAACTCTGCATCGTGGGTACACGCGTCTGCTCGCGGCCTTTGCCTGTTCGGCTGTTCTGCTGGGTGGGCTAACCCTGTGGACCGAAGGGCTTGCGTCCTGGAAAGACTGGTACGGCAAGGTCAGCACCCACAACAGCGGGTTCTATATCAACCAGATTTCAATGAGGAACCTCTTCACCGTCAGTCCGACGACAGCCCTGGAGATGAGTACACCGGACTGGGACGAAGCACTGTGGCTGCGCGATAGGGAGACGCGCGAGGCACAATCAAGAAACAGTCTTCGCGCGGTCCGGGCCATTATGCTTGTGTTACTGATCGTGCTGATGGCGACGCGGCAGGCGCCGGAAACATCACTGGCCTTCCTTTCGTTCACGCCGTTCATCCTGTTTTATCCGGCCAATTACTATTGCGTTGTCCTGGCGATCAGTATCATTTGTTGGCAAAGGTGTTTTTGGCTTGCTCTTACTGTGTTGGCGTCGCAGTCGCTATTCTGGTTCCTGCAAAGTTTCTTCTCGACATTAGAGCAGCTGGAGTTCCTCAATTGGATGGTATCCTTGTGCCTCGCGCTGGTGTTTACGGCCTTTTTGGCCGGCGCGCTGCTTCGGAATGCTCGGCTTCAATCTGCCTTCAGGAAGCGCTATCTGGCCATTCCAGTAGGGGGAGCATTGTGTGTTGCCGCGGCCATTGTGGCGGATGTGAGAGCCGCCCGAGAAGATCGCCCCTGGGAGGTTTTAGACCTCACGCAGGCGGACGTCGCGTGTGTTTGTCAGGCAACGGCACACTCCGAACAGATGGCCAGTTGGGGCAATGGGTGGTCGCGGGGCGATCATCTCGTATTCATGGGACAAGGCGAGGGGGCGGAGGGCACTATTAAGTTGCCTGCTAGGCACACAGGCTCGTACCGCCTAATCGTCGATTACACCGTGGCGCCCCCGTTCGGCGTGGTCACGCTCGCTGTCAATAACCAGGCACCGCTTCTGCCCGTCAATCTGTTTTCTCCTCAGGTGGGAATCCGTTCCGTCGTTTACGACGGGATCACGTTAGATGGAGGGATAAATGACCTTACGTTTAGAGTTGTCGGTAAAGATGCCACCGCGACGGGCTATCACTTTGCCATCGACCGGATTGTCATTAGCAAGGAAACTGTCGAAGGCGGGATAGAAGACGAAGCGGCAATCAAACGATCACGTCGGGAGGCGTTGGATCGGGCGGTGTCCTGGGTACTGACGCATCCTGCCGACGACTTTGACGGTGGACACATCGGCATCTGCCAGGAAATCTTGACGCTCTACTCTCTCTCGGTGAATCCACAACTTGCAGAGGATCGACCGAGCTACTTGCAGGAGATTCGCGATCGGTTTGTGAAGCTTGATTCAGTTGACGGCTACCGCACGCAGCCGGCGGAATACGAGATGCTTGTTGCAGCGGCGTGCGTAGGTCATAGGTTTGATATCGAATTGCGCGCGTTGGCTCTGACCGGCGAAGCAGTGCTGGAGTGGGCGACAACATTCTACGGCGATGAATCGGGACTTCGTCCACTGTTCTTGTGCGAGTACCTCAATCGTGTGAGTTCGGGAGTAGAACTGCCCTGTGACGTCTCGCGGAGCGCACTGGGCCGGGAGTACTCGACGAGGAGATTGGTCGGCATCCTCGAAGGCGAAGTTGACAGAACGACGGCGCCGGCTGTTTCGGTCATGCTCCGCGCCATCGCTCAGGATGTCTGTGCGATCAGCGACTTCGGGAATGCTCCCCTTCCTGAAAGTGGTGTCTTTGCAGACAGCGCATTCTGGACGCGGTTGTGCGAACGGGGGATTCGCTGGACGCAAGAAACGGGAGACCTGGTCACCATGGCCAGGCTGATCCTCGTCGCCAAGTGCTTGAGAATAGAATCCACCGTTCCATCGTTTCAGCCTGGCGTTGACTATCTCGTGCGGCATCAGGAGCCAGACGGGTGCTTCGGTGTAACCAGCCCACGCAGTCCAAACGCCAGTCGTGAGGGCGTCCTGGCCACGATGCTGGCGCTGGGGGCGAGCTTGTGAGACGTCGTTCGTTGAAATGCAGTTGCGAAGGTGCCACTGGCGGCTTGACCGCCAGCGCTGTTGTGTGCACCGACAAGCGAAACACTGGCGGGCAAGCCGCCAGTGGCACCGGTTGCAGGCAAACCGCCAGTGGCACCGGTTGCGTACTTCGCTTGACCGGCGGCAAAGCAGTGGCGGTCTTGCCGACTCTTCCAGTATCATGCGCATATATTGGACAGGCAGGTTAGACAGTCGAGACTGATACGGACCGTGAAGATATGACTGTATCCTACAACACCTTCGATCGCCTCAAGGATAAAGGCCTGGCCGCCTACAAGAACGGTGACTACGCCGCGGCGAAGCCGTTTCTCATGCAGGCGGCGGACGCGATGATCAAGATCGCGGGGCAGACGACGGATGCCGACCGGCGACGGCGGCGCAAGGCAATGGCCGCCGAGCTCATCGAGTTCGCGAAGAACTGCGATGAACAAGCCGCGCAACGTCGCAAGGGCGGGCCGCGCGCGGCAGCCACCGATGCCGGCGAGAGCGGGGCGGATGCCTCTGACTGGATCGTCCGCGAGAAGCCGAACATCAGCTTTGACGACATTGCCGGGCTCGAAGACGTGAAACACGAGATCCGGATGAAGATGATTTACCCGTTCAGCCACCCGGAGCTGGCGGCGAAGTACAAGATCGCCACGGGCGGCGGGCTGTTGCTGTACGGCCCGCCCGGCACGGGCAAGACGATGATCGCCAAGGCGATCGCGAGCGAGATAGACGCGACGATGTTCGTCATCTCGCCAGCCCAGGTGCTCAGCAAATGGGTGGGCGAAGCCGAGCAGAACATCCGCAAGCTCTTCGAGGCCGCCAAGGCGGAGAAGCAGGCGATCATCTTCATTGACGAGATTGAAGCGTTGGTGCCGTCTCGACGAAGTTCGCAGAGCAGCGTGATGACGCGGGTCGTGCCGCAGATTCTCCAGGAACTCGAGGGCTTCGACCGTACCTCGACCTCTCGGCCGCTCTTGTTCGTCGGCGCGACGAACGAGCCGTGGGCACTGGACAGCGCCGTCATGCGGCCCGGTCGGTTCGATTCGAAGATCCACGTGCCGCTGCCGGACGAGCCGGCGCGCCACCGCCTGTTGGAAATCTACCTGGGCAAGCGACCCCTGGCGGCCGATGTGGATTTCGCCCAGCTCGTCGGGCGGCTCAAGGGCTACAGCGGCGCGGACATCAAGGCCGTGGCGGCGAAGGCTGCGACGATTCCGTTCATGGACGCGGTCGGCGGTGGAGAGCCACGGCCCATCTGCTTGAAGGACATCGAGATGATCATCGCGGAGGTACCGCCATCGGTCCGTACCCGTGATCTGGCGAGGTTTGAAGAGTTCGACGCGAACCACTGAACAGCCTCCCGCGTAAGAAACAATAAGGTCGGAGCTACCAACCATGGCAACTCGATTCGACATGGAGACTTTCACCCGGGATCACACAGTGGTCGCGATCCTGGTTCCCGCCGACGATGTGTTTTCAATTTTGTCGCGGCAATTGGCAATGCCCTCCGAGTGTGTGGCGTTGGTTGAAGGCGAGTCGGGCCGACCATCACTCGTGCCGGCAGGGCAAGCGGTCGAGGCATCCGGCGCGCGTTCGTTGTTCTTCGCGAAGACATTGCTGTTTCCCCTGGAATACGCCTTCAGCGGGCAGGAGTCAAAAGACGGTTACGAGTTCGACGCGCGGGTCCGGCTGTCTGTTCGTATTGTTCCGGAGCGGGCGGAATTGGCGGCGTTGCGAAAGACGGTGTTCTCGCGCGATAACAAGATCGATCTTGCCAACCTGCGCGACCACTGCGAAGAGGTCGTGCGGACGACCATTTCGGCCTTCACCAAAACGCGAGACTCCGCGACGCTGAGTTCTCCTGAAACATGGGGCGAGTTTGACGGTTTGCTTTCGGAGTTGTTCAAGCCGGTCGGTTTTGAATCGGGCCTCGCGCTCGGGCCGGACCCCCGACTCACCCTTGAATCCCCCGCCTATGCCGAGGCGCGCCAGGCGGATCAATCCGCCTCGCTACACCGCAAGCATCTGGAAGCTGAGGAGCAACTTCGCGCAGCAGCCATCGAGGCGAGGAGCCGGCATCTTGACGATCTCGACCAACTCCTCGAGCGCGTCCGCGAAATCGCCGGGAAAAGCGGGAGCATGGATGTCGCGACATTGGTCAAGACATTTGATGCCGGTCAACGTGGGGTGCTTTATGAGGGCCTCGTCGCGCTCAACCAGACCGGCCGAGCGACGAAGGCGATTCTCGTCGCCGCGGGACACGAACTCATCTGGCTCGACCCGACTTCGCCGCAGACGCCGCAGCGTCGACAGAACCTGTCTTCCGACATCGGCCCGCTACGGTCGATCCGGCTTTCACGGGATGGCAAGGACCATTTGCTCATGATCGGCGCCAGAAACGGTGTTCACCTCATGAGCGCCCGCGACAGCGAGCGCGTCATCTATACTTTTTCTTGCGATGAGGAATTGCGCGGCGGCATCAACGCCGCAGTGTTGCTCGGCGATTTCCTTTATGCCACGCACTCGGAAGTTGGGCTCATCCGTTGGGAGCGATCACAACCCGACAAGGGCGAGGCATGTCTGACAGACCTTACCGATGGGGCTTTGAGCGTCCGAAACGTGCAGGTCGATGAATCGGGTCGGATCTGGTTCAGCGTGGACAACCGTGTCATTCGGTGGGAGCCGACCACGGACACAGCACCTTTGCAATTGGAGGCCCCCGCCGACATCACCGTCCTCCTCCTCTCCGACGGCCATGTATACGCGGGTCTGGAAAACGGCTCCGTCGTTCGATGGAACGCGATCAACACGAAGAGCCGGATGACGCTTCGCAGCGCGAGTGGAGAGTCGATCCGCTCTCTCGACTGGCTCGGTGGCGGCGGCGTCCCGCGTCTGCTCATCGCCGATGGCCGACCCCATCTCGACCTTCAAGTCCTCGGCGACGCGTACAAGGGTGAGTACAGATGCAATCGACACCTACGGTGGGGCTTCGCGGCGGAAGATTACATCGTCGGTGTAGACAGTTCCCGCGATCGGATCATCATTTGGGGAGTCGACACGCCCGAAGTGCCTTTACACATGGTCTCCATCGGGAAAATCTGCGGCCGGTCCATCCACGATGTCGCACTCCTGCCGAAACCGCCTATCACCGAATAGAGCATTTTAGTGTTGAGATTGCATTCTCCGCTGTAGCGTCGGCCCCCCGTGG
>CAZTAR010000228.1:0-7649 GCA_964611695.1 uncultured Planctomycetaceae bacterium
GTTTTGCATCCTATTCAGACCATCAGCTACGAATCCCCGGTGCCCAATCATGCTGTGCTTCCAGGTCAACACTTTCATTGCTGACATCCACATGCTATAATAGGCCAACTCTTCCGGATGGGTGGACTTGCACTGCGGGGACGCCCCAGTCGGAACTGCGCGGATTGCGATTGAGTTTGGGGAAACAATGCGAAATCGCTTCGATGTAATGCGTGTACTATTGCTCTCGGCAGTGCTCTGTGCGCCGGCCTTGGCGGCACCCATCAATTACGGGGATTTCATCCGCGCGAATCCCGGCGACCTCAGCTTTCTTCAGGTGACCGAGAACTCCATCACAGACGCCACCCCTCTTTTCAACGCGCCATATCACCTGCCGAACCAGCTCATCTTCATTCCAACGACGTTCGCATCCACTGCTTCGAATGGATTGGCGGACACGACGTCCGGAACACTGACCATGAGGATCCAAGCAGACACCGGCTTCTTCCTCGAACTCATCACCATCAAAGAGGTGGGTGATTACACACTGTCCGGTATCGGCACCTCCGCGACTTCGGCGACGATCAACGGCCTGCTCACGCTGACCGACATCAACCCCGGCACGAACGGCGTCAAGACCGACACCTTGTCCATCACACCCGCTCCTGTCTATCGGCTGCCGAATGATACGTTCGATGAGTTCGACGCCGTCACCCAGGTTGACCTGACAGGTCTCAACATCACCGAGGTGGTCCTCAACTTCAACAACAACCTCCAAACCACCAGCGAGTCGGGAACCACCGCCTTCATCCAAAAGAAGACGCAGATCGTTATCACGCCCGAGCCGAGTTCCCTGGTTTTGTTGGTTTTCGGTACCTTGATGATCCGCGGACGTCGCCGCCGCGTTTCACCCTCCATCTGAATCTACGTACAAAAAAACAGGTCCTTCGCGGACGGGCTCGCCGAATGCGCGGAGCGCGAGCGGGGCCGATATGTCGGCGCCGTCCGGTAGCGCCAACTTGGTATCAACCTGTCCGTATCCGCTTGATCCACTGCTCTCCCAGCGCCTAGTATTCGACAACGGAACGGGCAATGGCGAAGACCAACTTTGGGGGAAGGTCGACAGCCTGCTTGTTCCATGGGGCATTGGGGAACATTGGGGGGAAAGAAGATGTTCAGAAGAGCGTCTCGCTGTATCTGCTTAGTGGGGATCATCCTGCTGACATCGTCTGCCGCATCGGCATCATTGATCAACCATGGAGATTTCCTGGGGGCGAATGTCGGTGACGCCGACTTTCTGCAAGTGACTGAAGACACCGGGGCTGAGCCGGGCGCGCTGTTCGGAGCGCCGATCCACGTCAACAACAAACTGCTGTTCCTGCCGACTGCCTTTGCCGCCACCGCGAGCAACGGAAACAGCGATTCAACCACCGGTATCCTGACAATGACCATCGTGGCCGATGCCGGATACTACCTCGATTCGATCTCGCTCGGTGAGGTGGGCGACTACACGTTACTGGGCCTCGGCACGCCCGCGACCTACCTCGACGTGACGGGCGACCTGACCGTGACGGACCTGTCGCCTGGGACGCACGGTGGGACCACGGGCGCAATGACGGTCTCGCCGATGCCGCCGTTTTTCCTGCCGACCGATTCGTTCGGCGAGTTCACGGGTTCCGCCATGGTGAATCTCAGCGGACTTCAGATCACGGAAGTGACATTAGAGTTTGTCAATACGCTCGGAGCCGACAGTGAAATAGGCACAACATCGTTTATCCAAAAGAAAACCATCGACATCGAAGTGACCAGTGTCCCCGTCCCGGAGCCGGCATCGGCTGCCCTCGTGGGGATCGGACTTCTCGTCCTCACGAGACGAAAACGGCTTCGCTGAAAAACCGTAGGACGACTCAAGAATACGGAGTTTGAACTATTCGATGTTCCCATGCCGGATGGGACTTGCTCCTGGGGCCCGCGGCCAGCACTACGCGGGTCCCTTTTTTCTGCGCACAGTTCTTGGACACGGCGGTTTCAAACTGGCAGCTGAGCATGCTCAATTCATTTGCGCCGGCTGAACCACTGCGGGTCGTGTCGTCGGGAGAGAGTCCTGGCGAGGCCCACGCCTCCCCCCCTTGGACTCGCAGTGTGCCCGGATCTTCAGGCCGCGTGGTGCATCTTTCACCGCCTCGAATGTGCCGAAGCACAACAACGAACCCGGACGTTGCGGGAAGAATGAGAACATTTGGAGTTCCGCCTGAGGCTTCATCCAGATGCGAAAGCTGCCGTGCAGGGTGCCGTTTTCCTTGACGGTCACACCAACGATTCCGGAATAGGAAGTGAGCCGTTGGGCCTGGAACGCGGATAAAAAGAAGGTGCGCGTCTCGCGCCTGCTGATCTTGTAATTTCGCCCACTGCCTGCCGGTGGGGCGCCCAGGACGAAGGACATATCGAAATCGACGTAGCCGTACTTCCCCAGCACGAGGCTGCGTTTCCTGCATCGCATCGCGATATTGAGTTCGTCAGCCTCATCAACCCACCAGTAACACTCCTTCGCCGCGAACGGGAAAATCTCCGTCGGAGGCGGATCGATTTCCTTCGCGTCAAGCGAGACGAACTGAATATCAGCGGAGCCGGTACAGCCTGCAAGCAGCAAGACAGAACAGACCAACACGAAACTCACGGCCAACTTCGCAACGGTGCCACTGGCGGCTCGCCCGCCAGTGCAGTCCCGCGAAAGTGTACCACTGGCGGCTCGCCCGCCAGTGCAGTCCCGCGAAAGTGTGCCACTGGCGGCTCGCCCGCCAGTGCAGTCCCGCGAAAATGTACCACTGGCAGCTTGTCTGCCAGTGTGATCCTGCCGACTTGGCCTCCCGAGGCACTGGCAGACAAGCTGCCAATGGCGCCAATCGTTCATGAAACGGAGCACCAACGATGGAAACCACCGGTGAGACACCGGCGCCACACCAAAACCCTGCACCGCTGGAGACAAGAACGATCGCATCAGGCGTGTTTCATTGGAAACTGATTGCACAGATCGATCACCTCGCCGCGAACAGTCTTCAGCACGGCCTCATCCCCTTGCGACGCCAGAACACGGTTGATCATCTCGGCAATCTTCTTCATCTCGTCCGTTTTCATTCCTCGCGTCGTCAGGGCAGGCGTCCCGATGCGCAGACCGCTGGTCTGCATGGGCTTCCGCTCGTCAAACGGAATCATGTTCTTGTTGACAACGATGTTGGCCATGCCGAGCCAATCTTCCGCCTGTGCGCCGGCGACATCGGGAAACTGTTTGCGGAGGTCAACGAGCATCAGGTGCGTGTCGGTCCCGCCGGAGATCAGATCGAGCCCCAGACTCAGAAGCGATTCAGAAAGGGCCTGCGCATTATCAAGAACCTGCTGTTGGTATACCTTAAACTCGGGCTTGAGCGCCTCACCGAAGGCCACCGCTTTCGCGGCGATAATGTGCATCAGTGGGCCGCCTTGGAGCCCGGGGAACACAGCCGAGTTGATCTTCTTCGCCCACGCCTCCTTGCACATGGTCAGGCCGCCGCGAGGTCCACGCAGCGTCTTGTGCGTGGTCGTCGTGACGAAGTCACAGACTTGCACAGGGCTGGGGTGAAGACCGACGGCGACGAGGCCGGCAATGTGTGCGATGTCCGCCAACAAGAGCGCACCGACATCCTTGGCGATTTGCGCGAAACCCGCCCAATCCCAGGTCCTCGGATAGGCGGACGCCCCGGTGATGATCAGTTTCGGCTTGCATTCCTGCGCGAGCCGCCGCACGTCATCAAGGTCGATGCGGCCGGTTTCGCGATCGACACAATAGTGCGTCACGCGGAACCACTTCCCGCTAATATTGACGAACTTGCCATGCGAAAGGTGTCCGCCGTGGTCAAGGTGCAATGAGAGAACCATATCGCCCGGCGTCCGGGTCGGCTCGTCAGGATTCTTCTCACGCTGTTGGGCTTCGCCAAACCGGCTGCCGGGAAGCATCGCCGCGAGGAAGACCGCCTGATTCGCCTGGCTGCCCGAGTGCGGCTGAACGTTGGCGTGTTCGCAGCCGAATAGCTTTTTCGCTCGGTCCATGGCGATCTGCTCGACGGTATCCATGTTGTCGCAACCGCCGTAGTAACGCTTGCCTGGATAGCCTTCGGCGTATTTGTTCGTAAAGATCGAGCCGGCGGCCTGCAGGACGGCCGGACTGACGTGGTTTTCGGATGCGATCAATTCCAGGGTGTTCTGCTGCCGCTCCTCTTCCGCGACAAATGCCTTCCAAACCTCTGAGTCCTGTTGGGCGATCGGGGTACTGTCCGACGTAGTCATGTTGAAACCTCTGGGTGGGGGGGACTTCGTTGAATTATCTAGAGCCTTGGCTCTGAACAAAGGTTCTACTGAACCAAGACCCTATTGAACCAAACCACTACTTTAGGCTTCTCAGTGGTTTTGGGCAATCTCGGCATCGGCGGGGAGACCTGCTCGGCTCCACGACACGATCGGCAAGGCAATCCAATGCCGCGAAAGGTACCGTCGCCCCCCCGCAGCCGACGGGGAGAGTAGCGTCGGTCCCCAGTGGCCGACGTATGGGAAAGAAAACGCCTCAGTATGACACGTCGCCCACGGGGGGCGACGCTACGATCTCATTAAAACCGCGCTTCCTAAAAAGCGTCGCCACGAAAAACCGAATTTTGCTTTTTGTTTGGGTTGACGTTTGGTCGATGTTAGGCTAAGCTTACAGCGGCGCGGGCCAAAGACGCCTGTGCGATTGGAATTCGTGTCGCTGGAAACCGATGGCCGCGCTTGCCGCAGCGGCCCTCTGGCCAGGTGAATCCGGCTCTCGGGTCCTTCGAACCTACCCGAGAGCCCCTTTCTGGCCATCGCCGGCGGGCGTGGTTGCCGGATTGAATCCGGGCGCTCGCATATGACTCGGCAACTTCCAGATGGACCGGCTTCACGATGCACGATCAGGTTATGCCCTTATGTTCATTCGGCCCCGGCGGCGCATATCGCGTCGATTGGACACCGGGGTCGCGACCAAAACCGAGCAATGACATCTCCACGGTTCAACACCGAGGTGACACCTACGAAGTCCACTTCGATCGAGAAGCCGCGTGTGATGGTGAGAATACGGAAGGAGTCGTTGGCAGGGTCGCCGACGCGGGAAAACCGCCGCTGCTCGTCTTCGGACCGCAGGGCCTCGCCGGCAGACCGTGGCCACCATCTAAGGAGAAGACCCATGCCGCCGAAACGCCGCAAGAAAACGTCCGTCCGAGCGTCGAAACCCGCTCGCGCTCGCGCCCGAGCGAAGCAGACCCGCCCCGCGACGCCGCGCCAAGTCGAAATCCTGACCTTCGTCCGGGACTATTCACACAAACATGGCTTTTCCCCGACCTACGACGAGATCGCCGAAAGGTTCGACATCTCAAAGGTCACCGTCTTCGAACACCTCACCACCCTCGAAGAGCGCGGGCTCTTGCGCCGCGAGAAGCACAAGGCTCGCTCTTTGCAATTGGCTGACCACCTAGAGCTCCCGGACCAGCGCCCAGGCTGTTTGCGCCTGGTCGGCCGCATCGCCGCAGGAGTCCCCATCGAAGCGATCGAAGACCCGGAGGTCATCGACCTGGACGAGGTCTTTTCGTCGAACCACGACACCTTCCTGCTGGAGGTCAAGGGCGACAGCATGATCGAGGATCACATCGCCGAGGGAGACCTGGTCGTCGTCGAGCAACGGGAAACCCCCTACAACGGCGAAACCGTAGTAGCCCTGTTGGAAGACGGCGAGGCAACGCTCAAGAGGTTCTACCGAGAAAAAAACCGAATCCGCCTCCAGCCGGCCAATCGCGAGTACGCCCCCATCTACGCAAAGAATCCAAGGATCCAAGGCGTAGTCATCGGCGTGATTCGCAGAACCAAGTAGCGTATCAACTCGCCCGAGCCGGAGGAGTCGTAGCGTCGGCCCCCCGTGGCCGACGAGGAATGCAAGATGGTCTTGCCCATCGCGCCGGGTGCCACTGGCGGCTCGCCCGCCAGTGTTGAATGTCATTCATTCACGCGACAAAGTCACGGGTAAGCATGTCGAATGTCGAGCAAACAAGCCCACCCGATCGGCAGCCCCGCTGTACGCATCAATTCGCCCTGAAAGGGCGACCGAAAGTAGCCACGGGTGGAGCGAAGCGCAACCCGTGGATCAAGCCCAAAACCAAGAACCCCGCCCCGAAAGGGGCGGCGGCAAGTTCCCGCAGTGTGCCACTGGCGGCTCGCCCGCCAGTGCTGGGTGTCTTGCGTTCACGCCACATAGTCGCGCGGGTAAGCATGTAAACTGTCAAGCAAACATGCCAATCCGGCCGACACTCCCGCTGTGTGCACCCATTCGCCCTGAAAGGGCGACGGCGCGTAGCCACGGGCGGAGCGAAGCGCAATCCGTGGATCAAGTCCAAAACCAAGAATCCCGCCCCGGACGGGGCGGCGGCATATTTCCGTCGGCTGCCACTGGCGGCTCGCCCGCCAGTGTTGAATGTCATTCATTCACGCGACAAAGTCGCGGGTAGGTCTGTTGATCGTCGCCAGAACATGTCTACCCGTCCCGCTTGCGCGGACCGTGAAGGCATGGCTCGCAGCATGGCATCCCGCACCAGATGGCCGCACTGACAGGCAAGCTGCCAGTGGCACGCGCTGAAGCTGGTCCTTCCCGAAGCGCGGAGCAAGACTGCAAGGCAGACAACAGGTGCAGACTCGGTGCGTCGTGAGAGATGCTCTTAGCCGTTAGCTGATGGCTGGTCACTAATAGCTAACGGCTATCAGCTAACAGCTCCAAATTCCGGCAAATACCGGCAAATTTCACTTTTGCAGTGAAATTTCAGCCGAAGATCAGAGCCGCGCGTGTGAGCAAGCGGTCACTCTTCAGCCGACGGGCCGTTGCACTTGCAGACTGACCGCTTGATCACGCGCGCGATTCTGAATGCCCCGTCAGCCACAGGAGACTGACGCAACTTCGGAACCCGCTCGCTCGCGCTCGGGGTTCGGATTGCCCCCTAACAACCGAAGACTAACCACTGATAACTGACTATTGATAACTGACCGCTGAATGCCCCGTCGGCCACAGGGGGCAGACGCTACGGGCGTACATCGAAACGTGCCCTACCGGCTCTTCCGTTTCCTGGCACGGCGCTTGTCGCGCTTGGAGGGTTTTAACTTCGGCTTGCTCTTCCCCTTGAGCGAGGGCATCTTGCCGCCGGCCATCGACATTTGGGCGAATTGGGAGCCGAACTTCATCCGCTCGCGCATGCCCATACCGGCCATCTGTTTCATCATGTCGCGGGCCTGGAGGAACTGTTTGCAAAGCCCGCTGACGTCTTCCGTCTCGCTGCCGCTACCTTTGGCGATGCGTCGCCGGCGCGAGGCGTCGAGAAGCTTCGGGTTGGCCCGTTCCTTCGGCGTCATCGAAGAGACGATCGCCTTCATGCGTTTGACTTCCCCTTCGTCAACCTGCATGTCCGACTCTCGCATCATGCTGCCGACCCCGGGAAGGAGCTTGAGCATGTCCTTGAGCGAGCGGCCGCCCATGACCTTGTCCATCTGGCTGACAAAGTCGTCGAGCGTCAGTTGGCCCTTCTTCATTTTGGCTTCGAGCTTGGCGGCCTGTTCCACGTCGACCTGTTGCTGGGCCTGCTCGACGA
>CAZTAR010000229.1:0-7625 GCA_964611695.1 uncultured Planctomycetaceae bacterium
GATGGTGCGGGTACCGTCAGACACGGGGGTCGAGCCTGACGCTGTTTTATAAGATGCCATGAGGTTTTTCAGAAAGCCGCGCTGGGATTGGCGGTTTTTGGTATCATGGGTTGCAAGGAGGAACAAGCATGAAACCTACCGACAAAATGCGGTCCGGTTGGACAATGCTTGAGGTGCTGTCTGTGGTGGCGGTCATTGCCATCTTGCTGGCCCTCGTGACGCCTGCCTTTGTTTCAGCGAGGAGAAGCGCCCAAACCCACGTCTGCATGAGCACACTCCGCCAGATGGGTGTCGGAGCAGAGACCTACGCCAAGAACTTCGATGAATGGGTGATCGGCTCGCCTGCTGGATCGGGCGCCTATCTGCTCGGTCAGCCAATGGCCTATGGTCCGGCGGTGCAAGTGTGGGACTTCATGGGGCCGATGGCTAGGCAATGGCGGTTGGGGCTGACGCTGCCGTCCTACGGCGACGGTCCCGGTCTCAAGCAGCGCTTCAACGAACTGCGAGGCCACAGGGCGTTCTCCTGCGCGGCGAACGATTTCCTGGCGGGCGCTTACGGAGGTATCGACGCCGGCGTAGGGCCGATGGTGAGTTACAACATGCCGCGGTACTTTCTCTTCGAGTACAGCCCCACGGCAAGTGGCGGTCAGTATTACAACAACATGCATGAGGAGAAAATCCCACTGGATTGGTCGCCCCGAGTGACGCGCGTTGGCAACGCGGCGGGCAAGGTGCTCATGGCGGACGGCGCACGCTACTCGACCGTGGATATACCACCGGACTACGATCTAACTGCAAACGCGTCTTGGGGAGGCGCATTCGCCGACATCGCGCCCTATTCAACATGGAATCGTTCCTGGGATCGGAGTCGCGCTCCCGGCAACGGGGCTTTTGGCCCGGTTGATGCGCGGATGTACGCGTTCCGGCATTCGCTGGCCGATCCGCCTGTGGGGGCGCCGGCAAATGCCTACCGAATGAACCTCCTGTTCTACGACGGGCATGTCGAGACGCAGGGGGATTTGGCATCCTCCAATCCCCACATGTGGTTACCTAGCGGTTCGAGTCTTGATACAAGCGCGTGCTACCCGGATACGAGACAACATTTTGGTCTGACGGGGACGATTGCAATCGGGGGCTAAGCGACAAATGACAAATTGTTTTTCGCGGACGGCGTTATGATTGATCCGCGAGGTCTTGAGAATGTACAATGGCGCTCGGCGGTGAGTGTCATCCGAGACTCGGGGATCGCCCGGTCTGGAAGAATGCTCGGGCAGTGAGGTTCTGTCGATGGCTCGTGACACCGACTTGACGCATGGAGGAAAAACGCGCGGCGGCAATGGCGGCTCGCGGTTCCGCCTCGCTCGGAGCGAGCGGTCCGACATCGCCAGCATTCTTGCGCTGGCCAAGTCCAAGGGCGCCGCGGACGTCCATCTCGTGGCCGACTCTCCACTGCTGTTCCGAATTCAGAATGAACTCGTTCCTGTTACAAGACAGCTCCTTGGCGCCGAGACGGTTAAGCATCTGAGTTACTGTCTCCTGAGTCGCGATCAGATAGAACGGTTCGAACGCGAACTCGATATCGATTTCATGACGACATCGCCGGACCATATGCGGTACCGTGTGAATGTCAGTTACAATGACGGCAAGGTTGGTTCCGTGATTCGGCTCTTGCCGGGAAAGCCTTTGCCTCTCGAAGAGATTCGTTTGCCGGAGTCGGTCACGCGATTAGCGCGAGCTCGCAAAGGGCTGATTCTCGTGACCGGCAGCACGAGTCAGGGCAAGACCACCACGCTCGCCAGCTTGATTGACGCGATTAACCGCCGTCATCGAAAGCACATCGTGACGATCGAGGATCCTGTCGAATACCTGCACACAAACAAGAATTCGATTATTCGTCAGCGGGAGGTCGGCCGGGACACGCGTTCGTTCGACCATGGCCTGCGTGCCGCGCTTCGACAGGATGCGGATGTCATCGCGATCGGTGAGATGCGGGACTACGAAACCATCAAGATCGCGCTGACCGCGGCGGAGACCGGCGTCCTGGTCTTGTCGACGCTGCATATCATTTCGATCGACAAAATCATCGAGCGGCTCTTGGCCTATGCGCCCGAGGGGGGGCAAGGACAGGTCCGCACACTCCTGGCCGAGGCGTTGCTCTGCGTCATCCATCAGGAGTTGTTACCCACGGCCGCAGGAGGCAAACGGGTGGCGTGTGAAATCCTGTTTGCGACCGAGGCGGCTCGAAATCTGATCCGAAACCGCGGGACTTATCACCTCCGCAGTATTATTGCGATGGGCCAACGATTTGGAATGCAGACGATGAGGACTTCTCTTGATCAATTGCGGGATGAGGGGATGATCACTGATTCGTTGCACCGGCTTGTGCTCGAGCATTATCAATAGAGGCGTTTCGAGCTGTTTCCGGTTGAGCATGCTATTTCGTCAGCGGCGATCAGAGCCGCGCGCGTCAGCAAGCGGTCATCTTTCTTCGATGTGGGGGCGGCTAAACTGGTGCTCCCCGTCGGCCACGGGGGGCCGACGCTACAGCAAACCATGCAGGTTTGATCTTACAATGCTCCAAGAGAAAACGTAGCGCCTGAGCCCCGAGCGCGAGCGAGCGGGTCCAAGGGCTTGAAGGTTATCCGCGCGGACCCCGCGCTGGCGCTTGGGGCTCGGATGGGGTCAAGCCGCGTTCTACGGCACCAGGCAGGCGTCGGATTTGTCACCCAGGTTGCATGTTCCGTCGGTCGGCTTGCTCGAGCCGGGGTCGACCGGTTGGTTGTACGAGTGCAAGCTGTAGATGTTGTCGCGGCCGCGTGATGAGTAAACGCCTGCAACACGTCCCGACAAACCCACGTCCGGCGCTAGTTCGAAATCCACGTGTCCATCCTGAAAGAGAATGTTCTGTCCCTGACGCTCGGTGTGATTCGCACTATTGCCTCGAAACCTGGAGTTTCGGTCATTGAGCAGCGTGGGCAAGGAACCCGAATGGCCGCCCTTGATGTACGGATTCGAGTCCGCGAGCACCGGGAACGTCGGCTCGGATGTGACACCGATGGTTCTTCGATTCAAGTCGTGTTGATACTGGTACGCGTAGCTGAGGTTGTATGGAGAGAAGAAATCGAAGTACGCCGTCGTGTCTTGCGCGGGATCCTGGATGTCGGATGTGCTGGGGCAGACGAACTGCTTCGGCACAGTGTATTGCGATCGGACGACGGCCCACATGTCGACGGTGGGCGAGGGGATGCCCCTGGTGTCCGGTGTGTGGGTGCGATCTTGTTCGTTGAAAATCCTCATCTGACCTTCGGCGGCGCTACTTTCGTCTGAGCCGGCCGTCACGGCGATGGACGGGAAGACGCTCGGTCCCGCCTGCGCATAGATGTAAAACGCCTGGCCGATGCCGTGTTGGTTCGACGCGCAGACGGTTCGCTTCGCTTCCTCCCTGGCCCGTGAGAGACTGGGAAGCAGAATGGAGAGCAACGCACCGATAATTGCAATAGTAGTCAACAGCTCAATGAGTGTGAATGCTTTGGAACGTCTCACGATCAAACCTCCTTATCAACTTCAAATGAGCCTGCGCCCTTGATTGAGTTTCTCTCAGCCCTTGCTCGCCCCTATGGAACCAAGCAGGCGTCGGACTTGCTGCCGAGGTTACACATCGTCTCGGTCGGCTTGTGCATGCCGGGGTCGACCGGGCTATTAAAAGAGTGCGTGCTGTAGATGTTGTCTCTGCCGCGCGAATACATGGCGCCGGCAATCCTGCCGGGCAAACCCACGTCCGGGCCCCGCTCGAAAACAACGTGCCCGCCCTGGAACAGGATGTTTTGTCCAAGGCGATTCGGGTGGTTCATGCTATTGCCCCGCCCTGCTGAGTTTCGGTCGTTGATGAGCGTGGGCGAGGCCCCCCCGAGGCCGCCTTTGATATACGGATTCGCATCCGCGAGCACCGGGAACGTCGGCTCGGAATGTGTTCCGATGGTTTTGCGGTTCAGGTCATGTTGATATTGATAGGCAAAGCTCAAATGCTGCGGGGCGTAGAAATCGTAGTAGACGCTCGTGTCGTTTGCCGGATCGGGCGTATCCGCTGTGCTGGGACAGATGAACTGCTTTGACATGCAGTACTTCCCCCGGACCACCATCCAGAGGTCGACCGTGGGCGAGGGGATGCCCGTGGTGGCCGGCGCGGAGGTGCGGTTGCTTGGGAAGAATATTTGCATTTGGCCTTCGGAAGCCTCACTCCCCGACGAGCCGGCCGCGATCGAGACAGCGGGGAAGGCTGCGGGGTCGGTTCGGGCATAGAGGAAGAAGGCGTGTCCGATCCCTCGCTGGTTGGTCGCGCAGACCGTCCTGCGGGCCTCCTCTCGAACCTGCGACAAGCCGGGCATCACAATCGCTAGCAGGGCCCCGAGAATCGCGAGGACCGTCAACAATTCGATGAGTGTGAATGCTCTTGTTTTTTTCACGACTAATCCTCCCGATCGGCCTGGTGTTTGCCTGCCCACAGTGGCCACTGCGTGTTCGGCTCAGGCCACGTGTCATAGCCATAATCTGATGTATAGCGGGTATCGATGAATCGATATTCGGCATGGCCGTCCCACATGGCCATTGCGTAGGTCGAGTGTCTGCCGTGCCAGCCCATGCCGGGTGACAGCGGACTCGGTTCCGGCCAATTCGGGGGTCTGGCGTCGTACATGTAAGCGTTCATGGCAGCTTCCATGAAGACCACGAACTTGGAAGCGGACGCCCCGATTTTCTTGCTGAGCATCGCCGTGCCGTGGGCGTGCATCGCTTGGATGTCACTGTAGATGTTGTCGCTGTTGGGAGCGCGTTCCACCCAGTACCAGTTGATGGCGTAACTGTTGCCGTTGGCCTCCCAAGACGAAAAGCCATTCTCAGGGTCCAGGGAGCCTGGGTCTCCGACGGTCGGTGTCCCCCCCGACATGTCAGCCGGGCAGACGTACTGCCTGAGCGGCGAGGTGCCGGCAATACCAGGGGCAATGTATTTGTTGAACGGCCGGTACTCCGTCGGCACGATACGAACATCCGCGTCCGGGAACTCTCCGGCGTCGGTCGTTGTCTTGTAGCCACCGTAAACAAACTCAGTAATCAAGCCGAAAGAACCCCATGGCGAATAAAAGCCAAGATGCCAGGGCAGCGTGGGCCGGTTTCCGCCTCCAAACTGTTTGGCGTGGTCGTCGCTGTACATCATGCCTGTCGCCGTGATCGCCTTAAGGTTTGACATGCACTGGGCAACGCCGGCCTCTTTTCTGCCGGCACCGATGGCTGGAACCAGGATGGCGAGCAGCACCAGGATTATGGCGAGGGAGGCGAGCACATCAATCAGTGATATACCTCGCCGAGCATAGGGGGATGGGCGAGAGAAGAACCTTGGTTGCATCGCGATTCCTCCTGTTCTGCGTTGCTACGGCACCAGGCACGCATCCGATTTGCCGCCCAGGTTGCAGGTTCCCGGTGAACCGTCGGGGTCCGCGGACGGTTTGCTCGTGCCGGGGTCGACCAAATTGTTGTACGTATGCGTGCTGTAGATGTTGTCGCGGCCACGCGAATGAACACCTGTAGCCAGGCCGGGCAAACCCACATCCGGACCCCACTCGAAGACCACGTGACCGTCCTGGAAGAGGATGTTTTGCCCTTCTCGGTTAATGTGGTTTGTGCTGTTGCCGCGTCCCGCGGAGTTCCTGTCCATAACCAAGGTGGGTGAGGCACCCGAGAGGCCGCCCTTGATGTACGGATTCGCATCCGCGAGTATCGGGAAGGTCGGCTCGGATGCGACGCCGATGATGCGGCGGTTCGGGTCGTGTTGAAACTGGTATGCGTAGCTTAGATTCTGCGCGGAATAGAAATCGAAATAGACCGTCCGGTCTTGGGCCGGATCCTGCACATCGGGCGTGCTGGGGCAGATGAACTGCTTGGGAACGCAGTAACCCATTCGGACGACAGTCCACATATCGACGGTGGGCGACGGAAGGCCGGTGGTGGACGGGAGCGTGGTGCGGTCATCCGGGTGAAATATCTGCATGTTGCCGGAAGTGGCATCAAAAACAGATGAAATCGTAGGGAAGAGGCCTGGCTCTATCTGGGCATAGACGTAAAACGCCTGGCCGATGCCGTGTTGGTTTGATGCGCAGACGGTTCTTCTCGCCTCCTCCCGGGCCCGCGAGAGGCTAGGTAGCAGAACGGAGAGCAACGCACCGATAATCGCAATCACTGTTAGCAACTCAACGAGAGTGAATGCCTTGGAGGCCTTCATGATTATGTCTCCTTCTCGAACCTAGCGTAATGGCGGCCAAAGCGTCGTCGGCTCGGGCCAAATTTCGTAGCCGTAGTCCGAAGTGTATCTGGTATCAATGAATCGGTACTCGACATGGCCGTCCCACATCGCCATCGAGTAGGTCGAATTCCTGCCGTGCCAACCTGGGCCGAGTACCTGAATCATACTCTGGCCATAATATCCGCTCGGCGGCCTTGCGTCGTACATGAACGCATTCATGGCATTTTCCATGAAGAGCACGAACTTCGATGCCGAGGCGCCCACCTTCTGGCTGAGCATCGCGCTGCCGTAACGGTGAAACTTATTGAGGTCACCGTAGATGTCGAAACTGCCGGGCGCCCCCTCAACCCACCACCAGTTGATGGCGTAGCTGTTGCCGAGTCTCTCCCACGATGCATGACGGGTATCGACGATTGGCCACGCCCCTGTTCCTCCAACCTCCAGAGAATAAGTCGAGGTATCATCGGGGCAGACGTACTGCCTGAGCGGGTCCTTGCCTGAGATGCCGGGGGCGATGTACTTGTTGAACGGGCGGTACTCCGTGGGGACCGATGCATAATCCGTATCATCACCAAAGTCAGGGTCCGGGATTGATGTTTGAAAGCCGCCGTAGATATACTCGGTGATCAACGAGACGGAGCCCCCTGGCGGATTAAAACCGAGATGCCACGGTTGGGTGGGCCGCCCTTCCATTGGGGAAGCTGCATTGTCGGCGCTGTACATGCCGGCCGTGACCGCGATCACCTTGAGATTGGATTGACACTGTCCGACCCTGGCCTCGCTTCGAGTCGCGTGAAGGGCTGGGATCATTAAAGAGAGCATCACGGAGATAATGGCAATTGAGGCGAGCACCTCAAGCAGTGTGATACCGCGGCGATGATGAGTTTGAAACGATGGAAACGAACCTTGTCGCATCGCGCGTCCTCCCGCTTGGCGTTGCGTTCCCCCCATTCAACCGGCATGTTGCCCGCGAAGCAGCGGGCCTTTGACGCGGGCTAGCGCCCCGCTGGCACCCGACCCATGGTTCCAATGTCCTATATTACCAACTGCATCCCCCTGAGTCAAGAACTCTCAATACTGTTTTGTCCGGGGATTTTGGGAGTCGACGCCTAGAGCACCTTAGGCATGAAACGGCATCCTCTGCGGCGATGATTAGAGCCGCGCGCGTCAGCAAGCGGTCAGCGTTCGGTCTTGTGGGGGGGCGAGCAAAACGGTTATCCCCGTCGGCCACGGGGGGCCGACGCTACAACGAGGTATGCATTCTCACCGCTCAAATGCTTTAGCCCGCATTTCTCACCAGGTGGGGGTAGAAAAGGGCTGCGATCTGTGCGAA
>CAZTAR010000230.1:0-7623 GCA_964611695.1 uncultured Planctomycetaceae bacterium
TGCATGATGATCGAACCGTCGGCTGGATTGAAGATGGGGTTTGCCGGACGCTTACTTGTTTTCCACGGTGGACAGGGGCGTCGGCCGTTACGGAAAAAGTGAATTGGCGCTAATGAACCTGGTATTATTCCAGTGATTCGCGGTCAAGTGCTTGCCGAACCACCTGACGCACTGTTGTGTTCTTGATCTCCCCGTCTTCATAAAGCACAACAGTTCCTTCGTCCGAGAGCAGCTCGGTTCGGTCTCGAAGAATCGCCGTGAGTCCGACCTGTCCAATGCACCATGCCGCGATGCCACGGAGCTGCGAGTCGGGATCATCCAAGGCGGACTTAATCGCTGGGAGAACGGATGGGAGGTGATCGCCGGCCAACGTGTTCAGCCGCCCGATCGCGAGGAGAATGCTATTCCTGAAATGTTCCAGATCCTCCTCCGCCATGTTCAGGATGAGGGAGACAACGATCGGTATGAAATCTCCGAATAAGGCCGGGCGATGGCGCACAATTTCAGCGATCGCCTCGGGGGCCCGCCAACAAATCCCGCCGGACTCTTCGGTCAGCATCCAGTTCAAACGCCGCAAGTGTTCGCGGACATAGTCGGGATCATCCTCGGCGATGCGATCGGCTGCCAATCCCATTGCCTCCACGGCTCGGCAACAGATCAAAGGATCGGAATCGAAAGTACGAGCAACGAGGGAGCCCAAGGTTCGCCGCTTGCGCGCCGCTAGCTCGACAATCCCGTCAATGTCTCCCTTTTGTAGCATTTCACGGAGTCGATGCATTATGGTCAGTGCCCGACACTTTCAGAATTTCGTCCGCATCTTCCCGGCACGCGTTTCAAACAGGAGTTCGGTTCCCTCAAGGTTTCTGAATAATATTCAAATACTCCGCCAGTGCGTCCTGCCATCGGCGCAGCGGCCGACCCACAGCTTCAACGTAGCGTCGATTATCCAGCACCGAATAGCTGGGACGCTTGGCCGGTCTGGGAAACTCCGCACTTGTGACCGGGATCACGGGAACGTCGATATTAGACAATCGAAGAATCTCACAAGCGAACTCGTGCCACGTGCAACCGCCGCTGTTCGTGACATGGACGATACCAGTCACATCAAGACCGCCCAGCGTAAATATTGCCTCCGCCAAATCAGGGCCATACGTCGGCGAGCCGGTCTGGTCGTTTACCACGCGTAAATGGCCATCTTTCTGGGAGGCGCGTTCTCTTGCGGCGCGCAAGATGGCATCCGGAAAACCACGCCCGTGCGGTCCGTACAGCCATGCCGTGCGAACGATCAAGGCGCCAGGATGACACGCAGCAATCCGTTTTTCGCCAAGAAGCTTTGATCGCCCATAGGCCGACAATCGTTCTGGCGATCCTGTCGGCCTGTCCTCGGGAATCGGCTCGGTGGCATCACCGTCGAACACATAGTCGGTGGAAATGTGGATGAACCTTGCGCCGATCTTCTCACTGGCCTGTGCCAGGATGCCGGCTCCGTCGCCATTGACACGGCAAGCGAGTTCTTCCTTCTGTTCGCAATCGTCAACCGCCGTGAATGCCGCGCAGTTTATGACGAGATCAGGTCGATAATCGCCTGTGCGAGCTTCGATTTGGGCGGAATCAGTCATGTCGAACTCGGGTAGGTCGAGCGCGAGAACCTCGACGCTGTCGGCACGCTGAAACAAGGAGGTCGTCGGAGTCCCCAACAGGCCCCGCGCGCCGGCGATCAGGACGCGTTTATGTTGTCGTTTTGCGTTTTCTGCCATCATCCATGCAGTATAGCACTGCTGCGGAGGCCCGTCAGCATCTGCCTTTTTCTGAGATTCCTTCCGGGAAAAACATGAAGGATTTCCGATAGGTCCTGTAAACCGGAGTTGCCATGTATTCACTTCGCAGGGTCCTCGAATCCCACACCGAGAAGGCCCATAGGGGGGCGTCGAACAAACCCGGCTCATGATCCCACAACCGTCCGGTGAATCGTATGCTTTCTGTGTGACAGTTATTGATCTCATTACGGAAGGATTCAGCGAGTCCCCGCGCTTTACGCCTGACCATCAGGCAAAGCGTTTTGAGCTCCTCATCGACATCAGTCGGGCGATCGGGACGATCCGCGACCGTCATGAATTGATGGCCACCATCATGGACAAGGTCACCCTCGCCTTCGATGCTGAACGATCCACCTTGTTCATCCATGATCCAAGCCAATGTGAGCTATGGACCCTTGTCGCACAGGGACTCGATGATGTTCGCGGCGAACTCCGCATGCCGGACGACCGCGGAATCAGTGGGCACGCGTTCAAAACGCATAGGTCACATTGCATCCCAGATACGTTTTCAGAGCCTTATTTCGCCAGGCGACTCGCCGAGCAAATGGGCTATGTGCCCCGTTCAATGCTCGTCGTCCCCGTGCTCGACCCCACGGGTCTGTGTGAAGGCGTTCTCCAGGTGATGGATCGTCGGGTCGGCTACTTCAACAACGAGGACATCCCGTTACTCGAAGCGATCGCGGTTTATGTCGGCATCTGCCTCGAAAACACAAGACTCCATGAGGCGCAGAAGCGACAGTTTGACAGTTTCGTTCGTGCGCTTTCAACGGCGCTCGACGCGCGAGACCCTTTGACCGCAATCCATTCGATCAACGTCGCCAACTACGCCATGGGAATCGGTGAAGTGCTCGGCCTGTCCCGGAAGGACATCGAACAGCTTCGCATCGCCGGTCTTGTCCACGACATCGGCAAGATCGGCGTCGCGGAAGGGGTGTTGACAAAACCAGGGCGGTTGACGTCCGAGGAATTCAGCGAAATGCGGGAGCACGCCGAGCACTCCCGCAGTATCCTCTCCCAAATCGAGTTCACGGAAGAACTCGCCGGCGTGGGTGTCATCGCCGCCGCGCACCACGAGAAGCTGGACGGGTCGGGCTATCCGGACGGCCTGTCGGGAGAAGATGTCCCCATGAAAGCTCGAGTCCTCGCCGTCGCCGACATCTTTGACGCCCTGACCCAGACGCGGCACTATCGGCGCAGTATGACCACGCAGCAGGCCTTCGAGATCATCGATGACATGGCCACGAAGGCTCTTGACCCACTCTGCGTCGGCGCCCTGAAAGCCTTTCTCAACTGTGGCCCCTGGCCGATGCCGGAGGATGTATTGCCGCATGTCATAAGGTAGGTGGCGACAAGGTCCAGGCGTTCTCGTCCTTGGCCTCGGCGTGTGTTCCTCCATGTGCCTGTACGACGACTACTGTTCAGGCAACTGCTCAACCAACCTGCGCAGTTCCGCGAGCTCCGCCTCCAGACGTTGAATTCGATCCAGCAAGGCTTGTCGCGCGTTGGCCTTGGCGGTTGTTGGCTTTGTGCTTGTCAATGGCTGGGTCGTGGCCGATGGCTGTGGGGTGTTAGGCGATCGAGTGGTGTTCGATGGTCGCGTGCTAATGGATGGTACGTCGAAGAACGCCCGCACCGGTCGATGATCGCTTGTGGTGCCGTCGTCCGGACAATCTCCCTCGACCACGACAATCTCCGAGATGCCGTTCCATCCCTGCGCGGCGCCGGCAACAAAGACGAAGTCCAGCACGCTGTTGTATGTTGTCGAGCAGTGCGATCGAACCAGCGGCTCAGGCGGGCGAATCCAGACAAACACGTTTTCTTCGATCAACGCATCGTATCCCGCGTCGTGGTCCGCATCGCCGTTCGTGACCGACCAATCGAAATTGAAATCTCCCACCGCGATGACCGGCAATGTTTGGCGCTGGGCCCATCGGTTCAAGAGCCTCGCCTGCACATGGCGTAACGGAGCACGACTTCGATACAAGTGGTTGACCATGAACAGAAACTCTTGGCCGGAGAGCCCATCCCGGAAGTGTGCGACGAGCGGCGCGCGGACGCGCCCGCCGACGTTGATGTCCTCCAACTCGAAATGGTCCACGAGTTCGAAACGAATCCGGTCGTAGACGATCGCCAGCCTGTCGGCGGACCCGGTCGAGCCGAGCACACAATCGAAATCAGCGCCATCTCCCTCGCCGACGGCCGCGGCCTCCTCGAAGGCCTTCGCCCAGGCCGCGTTTTGTACTTCGGAGAATCCCCAGAGGTCGCACCCGTCAATCGCAGCGATCCGCTCAGCAACGATTGAAGCCTGCGCCCCGCCCGATTCCACGTTGTACCCCACGACCGTCAGGTCCGAAGCCGCTGCCGCCTGCCCGATGGCTAACAGGAACGCTATCGCGCAAGACAGCACCTGTGTTCTCAACAAACTGAGCAACATTCCGTATCTCCCTCGTGCTTGCGGTCCCGCGCGCCCTCGGTGTTGGTAAATGGAGAGGATGTGGTCCCTCTGTTTCCTCTACTGTACAACGGCCATAAGCACCTAACGATTGCGTGTGGCGCCAGCGCCTCGCCGGTGGAAGCAAGGCGGCCGAGTGCCGTTGCCTCACTGGCGAGACGCCGGTGCCACAGGCAAACGTGAAAGGCTCTAATCGACATTGTTGAGAAGCGATTGAGGCTGTCAAGAACCGCTGGTTTCTGGCGGGCATGTTCGAGTTAGGATGAATAGGCCGGGTTCCTCCCGTATCGGGTGGCGTCCCTGTCACCCCTTGCAGAAAACGCTTGTTCAATCTTGGTCCTCGGAGGAGGACGCTCCCACTGTTTCCGCCCCTTCGCATTTCGGGCTGGTTCCCGCGAATGGCAGGAGGTCCGGGCGTGTGCTTTTTGTCTTGAGGGTTTGATCGCTTCAGCAAGGGTCCACAACGCCTTTTTCGAGCCGTTCACGCTTGCCGGTGACC
Organism: uncultured Planctomycetaceae bacterium; assembly: GCA_964611695.1. Classification (GTDB taxonomy): domain Bacteria; phylum Planctomycetota; class Phycisphaerae; order UBA1845; family UTPLA1; genus CAZTAR01. The sequence continues at coordinate 4,769 of CAZTAR010000230.1, forward strand.
GTGGCGCGGGCGTCTCTCCCGTGAATCCACCGCCGAGACGGCGGTGCCACAGTCGCATCTAACCGAAACGGCTCTAGCCATCCAAAACCCTTGAGTGACCGATAACAGAGCACAAACCCGTCCTTAATCGTCATAATCCGCATAAACGCCCCTTATGGAACAATCACTCGCCCAGACGGAATCCTCGGCACATCCGTATGTTCAGTCGCCCTACCATCCTCCCGATAAACCTCCCGGCGATAACAACGGGTAGGGAGCCCGACTCCGTAGAGCTTTTATCACACGCCAAAGGGGACAGTCGAAATGGTGCGGACTTCGCAAAGAGCCAATTCGAAAACGGACCTGTTCGCAGAATGCGCGCGGGAATCCACTTTTAATGCGATGACGTCCTCGCACCTGTTTACAGCGATGCGAAATCCACCTTGGTCAATGCGATGGTTACGTCTCTCCCACGCGTTTGTCTTGTTCGTGCTTCTGGGGGCGGCCGCCGGTTTGGGATGCTCGTCGAGCGACCAGGAAGTCAACGCTTTTCTGCACGAATGGGAGGCGACCGTTTCGGCAGCAGAGTATCGGATCCAGCCTCCGGACGAAATCGAAATCAGTGCTGACAAAGCGCCGGAGATTGACGGCGAGCAGCAAACAGTGCGCCAGGACGGCAAGGTCTCATTACGTTTATTAGGGGATGTCGCGATCGCCGGGCTCACACCGGCGGAAACCTCTGCCAAGATCGAGTCCTTGCTGTCCCGGTACTATGTGGATCCCCATGTGAACACGCGTGTGAAAGGGCGACTTAGCAAACGCTACTATGTGTTCGGCCAAGTGGGACGTCCTGGCGCGCACCCCTACACCGGTCGTGACACCCTCCTGCATGTCTTGTCGATCGCCCAGCCAACTTTCCTTGCTTGGAAGAGCCAGGTGAAGGTGATTCACCCGAGCCACGAGGATGGCCAGCGAAAGGTCATGACGGTGAATGTTGACAAGATCATGAAACAGGGACGCCTTGAACAAAACGTTCTCCTGGAAGAGGGGGACATCGTTTATGTCCCGGCCACCCCGATGGCTTGGGTTGGGTTGAGGTTGCGAGAAGTGTTGTGGCCGGTCTCACCGATCCTGGGTGCGGCGCGAACGCCCGCAGAGATCGTGACAACTGGCGAAGACGTGGCGCATGGAGACACCTATCGCTCAAACGACTAGCGATTACTGGCGAACGACACGGCGTGGGTTGCATGACCAAAATGCTACCCACTCCTGTCAGATTCTGGAACACGGACGATGCATCATCAACTTGACGAATTTTCAGTAACAGATATCAGACACACGCTGAGTGAAGTGTGGCGTGTGATCGTAGGGCGGCGCTGGTTCTTCATCTTCCCATTCTGCATCGTTTCGACGATTGCGTTGGTCGGCTCGTTGTTGGTGCCCCGGCAATACGCGACGAACACCGTCATTCGGCGAGAACACGATCCGGTGTTTGCAAGCATGGTGGGAGCGAGTTGGACCCATCCTTATAAGGAAATCCGACAACGGATGGACTCCGAGCTCCGAGATGTGAAGATGATTTCGGAGGTTTTGGACGAACTCCATTTGCCAGAGGGCATTGAACGATTTTCGAATGGCGAACTTACTCCTGATAGTCTCGCCGCGCGAGAACGGCTCGCGAGGCAGGTATCCTCTGGCATTTCGGTCAAAAGCCTGGAATCGTCGGAGAGCCGGGACGTGGTGTCCATCGGACTGACCCTCCCTGATGCCTCGATCATCCCAGGAATCCTCGCGAGCATTCGGGATCGGTACATTGCCAGTGCCCGTGATAAAACGGTGAAGATGCTCCTCAACGTCGAAACGTTCTTCCTCGCGGAATCTGAAAGATGCCGCAGTGAGTTAAATTCGCTGCAAAAGAAGATGTTTGAGTACGAGTTGCAGTATCCGGGGATCGATCCCGATTCGGGTGATCGCACGCGGGCGGAACAGACATCGCTGACGGTCGAGAAGGTCGACCTTGAACGGAAGATCGAGAGCTTGATGGCAAAGCGCCGGAAGCTCGAAGTCACGCTGAATCGCGTGATGAGTGGTGAAGGGCCATTGCCGAGCGATCCGCTCCACGCCCCTGAGTTCAGTCCGAATCCGCACTACATTGCGTTAAGTCGCCAGGTGGATACGCTCCTGAAGGATATCGCCGATGGAAAAACCCTACGATTCATGACCGAGGAGCACCCCGTGATCAGGCGAATGCGCGAGCGGTTGGTGCAGCTCCAGGAGGAGTTGGCCTCCACCTCGCCCGAGAGCGATGCCGAAGCCGGTTCACTCGGACCGGGCCAGGCCGAACTTGCCGCCAGAGAGGCTGAGCGACTGCTCCGCGTTCAAATCGCGGACATCGATGCCGATGTAGCTGCCGCGACAGGTCGAATAGGTGAAATCCGCGATCGGATCGCGCTGATGGAGAACCACCGCGCTCAGGCGATCGAGTTTCGAACGGATTATCTGAAGCTCAAGCAAAAGGCCGGCGAGATCGATGGCGAGATGATCTCCTGGGCAAAAAACATCGGGCCGATTCGGCATGTCCTCACCGTCGAAAACCGAAATCGCACCGTCCACTTCGCGACGGTCCAAGAAGTCGGTCCGATCTTGCGACCCATTGCACCGAGTGCCCGCAGCGTTTTGACGATGTGCTTCGGAATCGGCGCCGCCTTCGGAAGCTTGTGCGTCCTCCTTTTCGAATTGGTGGACCGATCCTATCGCACGGTCAAACAGTTAAGAACTTCCCTGGGAATACCGGTGATTGAGGGGATCGACGAAATCGCTACACGGGCTGTGCGCCGCAAACGTGTTTTTCGGGAGTTGGTTCTGATGCCGACGGT
>CAZTAR010000231.1:0-7590 GCA_964611695.1 uncultured Planctomycetaceae bacterium
GGTGAGATTCGTAGCCATTTTGGTTGTTATCCTTCGTGATCCTGGGTTGTTATATCATTTCCGGCACTATGGCGTCAGCTCATCAGTGTTTTGTCATACGATCATGCACTTCGTAATTCGCCGTTCGTTTTTCTCTCTGGAAACAATTCCCGCAGCCTCGCTTCTGCGGCCTTGGCTGACTCCGACTCCGGCATTCCTTCCACAACCAGTTCGTATTTCTCCGAGGCCGCCTCAGGGAAACCCTTCACTTCAAGTCGGACAGCCCGATCAAGTAGTGCCCTGGCGTCCTCCTCGCTTCCGACCCTACACCGCAGACGCAGTTCACGGACTTCCTGAACTACCGGCCAATCGCGGAAGGCGACAATGAAGAAACCAATGACACCGATGCCTGGAAGCACGAGAAGCACTACGTACCAGCCGGAAAGTCCGGCCTTTTTCACGAGAGTAACCGAAGCCCAGAGATACACGAGAATCCAAAGACAGGAGCCTATCGCGTATTCCATGATTGCATGCCTCGCTACTCAGAATTCAGCACTCATTCCGACGTTTCGATTGCGGCTTTGCCGTCCTTGATCGTCATCACCTTCCGTCGATCCGCCCAGCACATGTATGCGATCGACACGAAGAAGGATGCAGGTAGGCGGTGGAGTTGGGCCATCTTTACGCCGAAGACCGTCGTTTTGCCGCCGAAACCCATCGGGCCGATGCCGAGCGTGTTGATTTCCTTGTGCAACTGCTTCTCCATCGCGTCCAGCTCGGGGTCCGGGTTGTTGTCGCCCACCAGCCGGAACAGTTGCTCCTTCGCCTTGATGACGCTCGTTGCCCGGTCGCCGCCGATGCCGACGCCGAGGATGCCCGGGGCGCAGCCGAGCCCTTGTGCCTTGCACGCCGCGTCGAGCACGGCTTTCCGCACGCCCTGAATGTCGCGCGAGGCCGGAAAGCCTGGCGACGGAATGGCGTACTGGGCGCCGACGTTCTCGCAGCCGCCGCCCTTGAGCATCAGGCCGATCTTGAGGTAGTCGTTCTCCCATTCCTCGAAGTGGATCGTCGGGAAATCGACGCCGGTGTTGTCGCCGGAGTTCTTTCCCGACAGGGCCTCGACGGCGTTCGGCCGCAGATAGGTCCGCTCGGTCGCCGTTCGCACGGCCGCCTGGATCTGCGCGCGCATCTTCCGCTGCGACCACCCTTCGGGGTACCACACGTAGAAGATCGGCGTGCCGGTGTCCTGGCAGATCGGCCTTCCCGTCTCGCGGGACATCCGCACGTTCTCCAGGACCGTCTGCATCGCCCCCTTTGCCGCCGAGCCGTCCTCCTCCACGCCCATCGCTTGGGTCAAAGCCTGCTCGACATCATGCGGCAGGTCTGTTGAAGTGGATTTGATCAACTCAACCAAGTGTTCGGTCATGTCTTGCATGGTTCAGATTCCTCGCATGATTCGTCATCCATGTGCAACCCGTCACTGGGAGTCTCCCATTATCGGCCTTCAGCGTGTCTGGTCAACTCTGCAAACGCTTCGCCACCTTCATGGGCTACAAGGCCGATTAGGCGGGGTGCTTCAGAGCCGAGAAATGTAGCGTCGCCCCGCCCGTGGCCGACGTTTCCGTGTGGGAACTCCCCAGTATTTTTCGTCGGCCACAGGGGGCCGACGCTACCAGCGGTGTCACAGCCTGCCTGGAGGTCATGGACCCACCGACATGCCGCCCTATGATCCCTGCGGATTGCCATCTTGCCGCCGTGTTCGTATGCTGCTCGCCATGTGGCGCCAATACACAAGGGAGCATCCCGCGCGACCCAAGCTGGCCCTGGCCGGAACGGGACTTGCCCTGGCGGTGTCGGTCGGTTTCGCCCATCTAATGACCTCGAATGCTCCAGGCGGGGGCGGTCCCCAATCCCTTCAGCACTGGCCTATCGTTTTCGAGGTGCCGCCCACCTTCTGGCGGCAGTCGATTCCCAACGGCCCGCAGGCCATCGTTGGGAACTCCGAAAGCAGTGGGGAGGCATACTTCGTCCAAGATGATCCGGCCCTCGGCAAGGCGCGTTTGAAGATCGCCTTCAAGTTTTTGCCAAAAGGCACGTCGCCGAAAGAGGCCGCACTGGAACTCCTTGGCCAGGAGTTGGAAACGGTTTACCGCATTCGGATGGGGCCATTATCGGGATACCTCCTCCAACCTGCCCCGGATACGGAACTCATCCACGCATTGGCGGTCGGATGTTCCCCGGACGGGCTGGCGGTCGCCGTCGAGTGTACGACGTTGCGCGCCGGCTCGATGGCTGAGGAGACGGTTCTCGCCGTCTGCAAGTCGGTTGTTGATTCCGAGTGACTCACACGTTTTCGTTTTGGAGTAACGCCGACTCGCCGGGCTGGGGATTGTGGGTTCTGATGGAGTTGTAGGATGACTGTACTGCTGGCGTTGATGACCCTCGTGAACATTCAGGGCCAGACCGGTGGAACTTTCGACCCCCCTGCCGGGAAGCTGACTGAGCAGCCCTATGTTGATGGCACGTTCGGCTTCTCTCTCCGGCCCCCTGTAGGCTGGCTCCTCAACACCGAGCGCGTCGTGGTTGGACGGAATACCACGCTCTTGACCATGACCCATCGGCTCGCCGCCGGACGTGAGCAGAGTATTTCGGTTCGGCAGACTCTGACGGTCAACGCAATGCCCATGCGTGAAATGATCGAGCGCACCTCTCATGCGTTGGTGTTGGAATCCTCCAACATGAAGGTCCTTTCGCAACAGACGCAACAAATCGCCGGACGGCCCGGTGCGATTCTCACGAGCGTTTTCTGGCGGGAAGGCTTTGAGCAGCTTCGTTTCCATGCCATCATCGAGGCGCGTCCGAGGGTGTATTTCGTTCTGGTTTGTACCGGGCCGGTGGAAGTGCGGGCCGACATCGAACCTTTGTTCCATCTGTCGCTGGATTCCTTCCGTTTGCTCGATAGTCAACTCGGCGACAAGGAGATGAAGGCCGCGCTTTCGGTCGGCGCGGCTTGGCTCGTCGCGCTGGATGAGCGAAAGCTCCGCCAAGCCTTGGCGCCTCCGGTATTCCTCGAAGTTCGGCTGGACGATCGTGTTATCGGTGTCGTGTCGATCCACACAGAGGCCTACACGCTGGAACGAATGGTCGGCAAGCACGTTCAGCGACAGCCGGGTATTCGCGTTCGTGAGCGAGGATGGACTTTTCACGCGGACGGTCGGATCGTTCGCACGCAGACGGCGATGTTCGTCAGTTCGGACCTGTTCACGGAACAGTGGAAGACCAGCGTTACGACACTTTTGCCCGCCGATGGCGCAATTCCGCCGCGCTTGGAGAATACGTGGGAAGAGGGACTTCGTTCCGCGGATGTCCTGCTCACGAGCCAGACCTATAGCCTCAGTGAACCGCCGAAACAGAACGAGGCGATCCGCGTCCCGAAGACCTACATCTCCCGCGCTTTGGTGAGGCTCCTGCCCAGCCTGCTCGACGATCTTGCCAAACCGCAACACCTCGCCTTCACGGCCTTCGATCATCATCGCACCGATTTGATCGTGCGACTTGTCGAACTCAAAGGAGCCGCCACATGCCCGGATGGCCGGTTCGGCGGCAAGGCCTACCAAATCGACGAGCGAGAAGGCTACGCGGGCCAACCTTCCAGTCTTTTCTTTGACGAAAGCGGCAGGCTGCTCATGATCAAGACCGGCAATCTGACGATGCTGTCATCGGACCGGGAACAGTTGGCGCGTCGTTTCGCGGATCGCATCGACGAGGCGGATGCGGAGATGGCCCGACTCGAAGCCGCCTATGAAAAAGACCAACAGCGTTTTCATCGGAGATTACCAGGTGGTCGGGATGGTGGCGAGTGACGACGTTGGATCTTTGGCCGAAGAGGGGCAACTTCGGTTCTTATCGCATTTTTCGAATGAATTAGCCTATTCTGCTGGCGATGATCATCGCTGCGCGCGTGAGCAAGCGGTCGGCGCTCGGTTTTGTCGGGGGTGAGCAAACCGGTGATCCTCGTCGGCCACAGGGGGCCGACGCTACAACGAAGCAGGCGATTTCTACTTTTCAGGGCTCTGATGGGAAGCTTATCGCGTATGCTCCGTGGGTAAGCGCGGTTCGTGGGAACAATCCCGAAGAACTTTTTCACATCGGGAGAACAACAATGCTCGTTATCATCAGCGACCTACACTTTACTGATGGATCGTCTGGTACAACCATCAGCGATGGTGCATTCAGGGTGTTCCGTCAACGCCTCCGCGATCTGGCCTACGATGCGTCATGGCGGCTCAAGAAGAAACAAGGGGTGCGTGAAGACGCGGGGGAGGAGTACGTTTATGAGCCAATCGATAGTTTTGACATCATCCTCTTGGGTGACATCTTCGACGTCATCCGATCAAAAAGCTGGGGTTTTCAGAAGAACGCGATCCGGCCGTGGGACTACGGCACAAGTGCGACCGCATCAAAGAAGGTGGCCGCCAAGGTTTCCGGTATCACAGCCGACATCTTGAAGCACAACAGTGAGTCGTTTGACATCCTCAAGAGCCTCACGAGGCCATCCGAGAATCACGCCAAGTCGCTATCGATTACGCTGCCGCCAGCCAAGGACGGCAAACCGGATTCGACCGTAGACTGGGCGCCGTGGGCCGAAGGCCGCCAACCCGTGAAGGTCCGGATCCATTACATGGTTGGCAATCATGATTGGTTTTACCACGCACCTGATGCCGGCTTTGTCGCGATTCGCCGTAAAATCCAGAACGCCCTGGGTTTGGTGAACGATCCCGCTCAACCATTCCCGCACGAACCCGAGGAGTCGACTGCTATTAGCCAAGTGTTGGCCGATCATGATGTCTATGCTCGCCATGGCGACATCTATGATTCGTTTAACTTTGAAGGGGAACGAGACGCTTCCTCTCTGGGTGATGCCATCGTGATCGAGTTGCTCAACCGTTTCCCGTTGGAGGTGGCCGCCCGATTGGAGAAGGACCTCGACGGCGTGCCTCCCGGGGTGGTGAAAGGCCTGAAGGAGATAGACAATGTTCGTCCCCTCCTGTTGGCCCCGGTGTGGATCGACGGACTTCTCCGTCGCCTGTGTAAGGATCACAAGCAAATCAAGCAGGTCAAAAAAGTGTGGAATGACCTGGTTCACAAGTTTCTCAAAATCCCGTTCATCAAAGACCGCAATTCCTGGCTCAATCCCTGGGACAATGTTGACCAACTGCGGACCGCCCTCATCCTTTCCTCCGGCCTGTCGCTGCATACGGCAAGCCGGCTGTTGCAATGGATTAACGATAAAGGCATCAAGAGGCCGGACTCCTACTATAGGGAGGCCTTGACAGAGCCGAAGTTCAAGAACCTGACGGCTAAATACATCGTTTACGGGCACACGCATCACCACCAACTCACTCCCCTTGATGTTTCCTATCCACCTCCAGGAGAGTTGAAACAGCTTTATCTGAACTCGGGAACCTGGCGACGCGTTCATGGGCTCGCCAAGTTGAATACTAAAGACGAGGAATTCGTCGGCTATGACGTGATGACATATCTGACCTTTTTCAAGGATGACGAGAGGTGCGGTCGGTCTTTCGAGGTATGGTCAGGCTCGCTTGCGCCGCTTCGTTGAGTTTGCCAAGAGGCGTTGCGTTACGGTTGTCCGCCGGATGAGACCGTGCCACCCTATAGTTGAGCAGTGACACAGCACGAGTAACTCGATGTGTTTGTGACGATTGAGATTGCCGCGATTTGGCTCGGTTGGCGTTGTGATCCGTTGGCAAAACGGATATCATAATGTCATACAGGAGGCGCCAGTATTGCCGGGGGCTGCCACGTGAGGCGAGCCGTTGGTAGCCACGGTAGCGGCGGTGAAGCAACATCCCTATTTCAAGTCCAACCCCGGCTTTCTTTCTTTCAAGGAAGCATGGCACTTAGGGTAGCTGTTACTCCGCGCGCTGTCGCAGGATAGTCCGTCGAGTTTCGTTGACATAGGGAGAAAATCGATGCTACGCATGTTCTCACTTATTGCGTTCAGTCTCGCCATCCTGAGTGGTTTGGTTGTGGCACGCGCCGGTGAAATCCATCCGGATTTGTCCGACGCCCTGGCCAATGCCTCGCCGGGCGAGCAGGTTTCGGCGATCGTGTTTCTTGCCGAGCAGATCGACCTGCCCTCGATCAACATGCCATTGGATACCCGCCGGGCTCCGCTGAAAGACCGACACGAACGCGTTGTCCGGTCGTTGCGGAACGTCGCCAATGCGACGCAGGGCGACATCATGAATCGGCTGCAGCAACTGAAGGGCCGTGGGCGTATCGCCAAGGTCCAGCCGTATTGGGTTGCTAACTGTATCGCGATTGAGGCCGACGAGGATGTCATCAAGGAAATTGCCGGTCGTGACGATGTCGAGATGGCCTACCTCAACTACGAGATCGAATTGATCCGGCCGACAAAAAGTGAAGCGGACCAGAGTGATAGAGGAGGGTTACCCGAAGTTGGCATTACAGCGGTTCGGGCGCCTGAGGTATGGGCGCTTGGATATACGGGCGAAGGCATTCTCGTTTCCACGTTGGATACCGGTGTTGACGGCAACCATCCGGCCCTGGCAAGTCGATGGCGCGGTGTAGCCGATCCGCGATATGTCGGTCATCCTGGATGGGCGTTCTTTGATCCGGTGACAAGTTGGACATTCCCGCAGGACAGCGATTCCCATGGAACGCATACGATGGGGACGGTGTGTGGCGGTGTTCCGGGAGATCAAGTCGGCGTTGCCCCTGGCGCACAGTGGATTCACGCGGCCGTGATTGATCGTGTTGATTTGACCACAACCTGCACCGATGCGATCCTCGCCTTTCAGTGGCTGATCGATCCGGATGGAAACCCGGACACGAACTGGGATGTCCCAACCGTATGCTCCAATTCCTGGGGAATCGCTACTTCCCACAGTATTCCACCTTTCAGTACACCCTGCGATGATTCGTTTTGGAGTTACCTCGACGCCTGTGAGGCTGCCGGCATCGTGATTCTGTTCTCCGCCGGCAACGAAGGACCGAGTGCGGAAACCTTGCGACGTCCCGGCGACCGGGCCACCGACGACTATCACACCTGTGCGGTTGGAGGAATCGACGCCAACGACCCGCCGAACTGGACCATGTATACGAGTTCTTCGCGCGGCCCGACCCATTGTGCGCCTGGTGGCGCCGAAGCGATCAAGCCGGAGATCAACGCGCCGGGTGTCAGTGTGCGATCCTCAATTCCGGGAGGTGGCTACACTTCGTATAACGGAACTTCAATGGCATCCCCCCATGTCAACGGTGTTGTTGCGCTTGTTCGCCAGGCTTGCCCCGATCTCACCGTCAACGAGGTCAAGCAGGTATTGTACGATACGGCGTTGGACCTCGGCCCTCCTGGGAAGGACAACGACTACGGCTATGGTTTGGTCGATGCGTACGAGGCGGTGCTCCTGGCGATCGCTTTGTGTGTCGATTCCGAGGGGCGGATCGATCTCGATACGGACAAGTACGGTTGTGAGGACCAGGCGCTGATCATCGTTCGCGATCTCGACATCAACACCGATCCGGGTCTAGTTGAGACTCAGGTGGTGACGATTGTGTCTGATTCCG
>CAZTAR010000232.1:0-7572 GCA_964611695.1 uncultured Planctomycetaceae bacterium
TTTTCTTCGTATACCACACCGGCTCCAACCGCCAGGACATCGGGGTTGATCGGGTTGGGGCCTTCGTTGATCGTCCCTCCCACGTCGGCGGATTCGGCAAACCTGAACTGCGCCGCGACGTTGCCGACGTCCAGGAACAGCGGCTGTTCGCGGTATTGCAGCCGAACCAGGTTTAGAAGAAGCTGGTCATTCCTTGTGCTCTGAAGCACCTCGTTGTACCGAACGCGGCTGTGCTCCAGTGCCGACGGTCCGAGCATGCAGGCGGACAGCGGACACGCGGCAACACAACCGAGGCACATTGTCAAGACGCGTTGGGATTTCTTCATCAACGTCTGCTCCTTTATGCCGGTCGAGGCGGGGTGAAATCCGACCCCCGTGTCGGATGGATTAGGTAGCGTCGGCCCCCCGTGGCCGACGAGGAACACGAGTTGTTTGCTCCGGTCGACAGGGGCGTCGACCGCTACGGCGAATCCCAAGACGCAAGTTCTGGGACAAGCCCCCGCTTTCCGTCATTGACCGGCAATCCAGCGTTCCAGTCGGTCTTGCGCCTCCGAATCGCGGAACTGTTTGGGTGGGTGTTTCATGCAGACCGCGGAAACTTCGTGAAGCGGGCCGCCGATCCCCCGGTCGAGGGCGAGCTTCGCACAACGAATCGCGTCTACCGCCATGCCGCCGCTGTTGGGGGAGTCTTCGACGCTGAGCCGTAGCTCCAGGTTCATCGGGACATCGCCAAAACCGCGCCACTCCATCCGCAAGAAACAGACCTTGTTGTCCTTCTGCCATGCGACATAGTCGGAGGGGCCAATGTGGATGTTGTCCTTCGCCAAGGGGGCGTGCAGTTGCGACTGAACCGATTCCGTCTTGGAAATACGCTTCGACGTGAGACGGTTCTTCTCGAGCATGTTGAGGAAATCAGTGTTGCCGCCGGTGTTGAGCTGGTAGGTGCGATCGAGCTTCACGCCTCGGTCGTCCATGAGGCCTGCCAACATGCGGTGGACGATCGTCGCGCCGAGTTGGCTCTTGATGTCGTCACCGACGACGGGGAGATTCCGCTTGGCAAACTCCGCAGCCCATTCGGGGTGCGAGGCGATGAAGACCGGCTCGCAGTTGACCATCGCGACGCCGGCGTCCAAACACGCCTGGGCGTAATGGCGGACCGCGTCTTCAGCGCCGACGGGCAAGTAGCACACCAGGACATCCGCGCCGGATTCCTTCAGGACCTCGGCTGTGTTGCAGGGTTTCTCGTCCGCCGCCCTAAACGCCTGTGAGTCCGGGTAATCGGCCATGTGATCGGCCACACCATCGAGGACCGGCCCCATCCGTACCGTGACTCCGTAGGCGGGGAGTTCGCGATGGAAGGTCGCCGTGCAGTTCGGGGGTGCGAAGGCCGCCACCTCCAGGGGCTTGCCGACCTTCCGGTGATCAATATCGAACGCTGCCGCGATGCGGATGTCATCGAGTCTGTAGGCTCCGATCCTTGGGTGCAGCAATCCCGCGGAATCGGGATCGGGGTGGGTTCGATAGTGTTCAAGCCCTTGCAGGAGTGAACAGGCACAGTTGCCGACCCCCGCAATGGCAAGTTTGATCTTGTTCATGCGTATGGCTCGTCGTGCATGCTTGACTATTCTCCAATCTTTGCGACCGAGATGCTACGGTCGTTCGATTTGTACGGAATCGATCGTCCGGTCGATTCGATACGGGATATTCTGAAGGGCAGACGCTCGCTGCTATTCAGGATGGTGGCTTGCCGAGACGTTCAGCAAATCGCTCATAACATACATCAGGAATCTGAAGCGCTCAAGGCTGTTGTGAGGGTGTTGGAGGCGGTTATCCGGCAATCGCCGGACCCGTGGCCGCGTCGTCTGGCATCCGTGCGGTTTTGAAGCCATAATGCCGCCCGCATCGGGGATGGTATCCCCGGGTGTTTGACGCACTTAGGGAGGCGGCGGAATGAAAATCACAATCGTGGGAACCGGTTACGTGGGGCTGGTCACGGGGCTTTGTCTGGCGGATTCAGGCAATCACGTGCTCGGTCTGGAGATCGACGAGGAGAAAGTTCGCCGGTTGAAGGCCGGCGAGTGCACGATCTTCGAGCCGGGTCTTTCCGAACTACTGACGTCAAACCTGGCAGCCAAACGGTTTGAGGTCACCAACGATCTTCCCCAGGCCGTACACCACGCCGAGATCATTTTTATCGCCATCGGCACGCCTCCGCGCGAGGACGGTTCGGCCGACCTGTCGGCCATCGAGGCGGCGATGCAGGAGATCGCCCGACATGTCGACAAGCCGACCATCCTCGTGATGAAATCGACGGTGCCGGTGGGAACCTGCGACCGGGTCGAGAAGCTGGCCGCGCCGTTGGCGAAGCACCCCGTGGTCGTACTGAGCAATCCCGAGTTTTTGAAGGAGGGGACTGCCGTTGATGATTTTCTCCGGCCCGATCGCGTGGTGATCGGGAGCGAAGATCCCGAGGCGGCGGAGAAGCTCCACGAACTCTATCAGCCGTTCGTGCGGAATCAACATCCGATCCTCGTGGTGCGGCGTCTCGCTTCGGAGATGATCAAGTATGCCGCGAACTGCTACCTCTCCACGCGAATCAGCTTCATCAATCAGATCGCCAACCTGTGCGAGGCCTTGGGTGTGGATGTCAACGAGGTTCGCTCCGGTATCGGTTACGACGCGCGGATCGGTTCACACTTCATGTATCCGGGCATCGGTTACGGCGGCAGTTGCTTCCCGAAAGATGTGCAGGCGTTGGCCCATGTGGCGAAGGAGGCGAAAGTCGAGGCGGACCTATTGGATGCGGTGCATCAGGTGAACGAACGCCAGAAGACGGTGCTTGTGGATCGCGTGCTCGGTCATTTCAACAACGACCTCGCCGGCAAGAAGCTGGGGATATGGGGCGTGGCGTTCAAGCCGAAGACGGATGACGTTCGAGAATCGCCGGCGGTGCGAATCATTGAAGGCCTTCTTCGTGCGGGCGCCGACATTCGCGTTCACGATCCCAAGGCGATGGACAACCTGCGAAGCGAAATTGGCGATCGCGTCTCGTATTGCGAGGACGCCTACGAGGCGGCCGAGGATGCGGATGCCCTCATTATTTGTACGGAGTGGAATGAGTTCCGCTCGCCGAATTTCGAATGGCTGAAGCAGTCGCTCAAACGCCCGCTGATTTTCGACGGGCGCAACCTGTATTCGTCCGAACGGATGAAGGCCCGAGGCTTCCAGTACTATTCGATTGGTCGTCCGCCAGTGTTGTAGCTGATAGCTGTCAGCTGTCAGCTATTAGCTGGTCGCTGGTCGTTTGGTTCTCATCCTGTGGAGGCTGGGCGGATACGACTTGCGCCTTGTGATTCTTGGCGAACTCTGCATAATCCTCTGGTATGCCAGAACAACAACGACGAGGCCGGCTGGAGGTGGTGCGGGGTTCCATGTTTGCCGGCAAGACGGAACACGTGATCGCCCAACTTCGCGTCGCCGTTTCACAGGGGAAAACAGTCAAAGCGTTCAAGCATCGCATCGACGATCGGTACGATCCGGACCATCTCGTGACACATCGCCAGGATCGCTTCGAGGCGATGCCGGTGCCGAATGCCGAAGCCTTGCCAGGGCTGTGCGACGGGATCGACGTGGTCGCGATCGACGAGGGGCACTTCTTCAAAATGGCGATCGTCGATGTCGTGCGTGCGTTGCTGGATCAGGGGGTCTCCGTGATCGTCGCAGGCATCAGCCACGACGCTTGGGGGCGTCCGTTTGAACCGATGCCACAGTTGGCGGACATGGCGGACGAGGTCGTTACGTGCGAGTCGCCCTGCCGTGTGTGCGGGAAGCCTGCGCCGTACACACAACGCACCACGTCGGTGAACACGCTTCACATGGTCGGGGGCCTCTCCGACTACGAGCCTCGATGCGCCGAGCACTTCACGCCCTTGCCGGGCCCTCCGGAGCAACGATGACATGACCGCGGCACGAGGACTTCTTGCCATCGTCGTCTTGCTTCTCCTGGCGTGGCTCTTGTCCTCGAACCGGCGGCGGTTTCCCTGGAAGATCGCCATCAGCGGCCTCGGGCTGCAATGGTTGCTGGCGCTACTCGTGCTGAAGACGGAGCCGGGTAGGGTTTTCTTTGATGCGATCGGCCGGTGCGTGACCTCCATTCTCTTCGCAGCGGATGAGGGGATGGGATTCATCGTGGGGCCGCTGGCCGGGAACGATCCCGTACTCGTCGGCGTGAAAATCATGGGGACGATCATCGTCGTCGCGACGCTTTCCTCGGTCGGCTACCACATCGGCATCCTCCAGCGACTGGTGGCCGGCATGGCCTGGATCATGCGGCGCACGATGGGGGTGAGCGGCGCAGAAAGTTTGTCCGGCGCTGCGAATGTTTTCTTCGGCCAGACCGAAGCTCCTCTGCTTGTGCGTCCCTACATCGCCGGAATGACGCAATCCGAACTCATGGCGCTGATGACCTGCGGTTTCGCGACGGTCGCGGCCGGCATCATGGCGGTGTACGTCGGGATGCTGTCGGGCGGCGACGAGGCTGCGGCGGTCGCTGTGGCGAGGCACCTTTTGACCGCGTGTCTGATGTCCGCGCCGGCCGCGTTCGTCATGGCCAAGATCATGGTGCCGGAGACCGACACGCCCGAGACGGCCGACGCGGCGAAGGTTGTCAGCCAGCGAAAAACCACGAACGTTCTCGACGCCATCGCGACCGGGGCGTCTGACGGGATGCGGCTCGCGCTCAACGTCCTCGCAATGCTCATCGCCTTCATCGCCTTGATTGCATTGATCGATGTCGTGCTGGGGGCCTTCGGGCGACTGTCCGTCATCGCGTCTTTTGTTGAATGGCTTGGCATGGAGAAGCTGGATCTCAACGGGATTCTGGGGTTGCTCTTCTCGCCGATCGCCTGGCTGATGGGGGTCGACGAGTCGGAATGCCGCGTCTTCGGCGGCCTGCTCGGCAAGGCGATGGCGACTAACGAGGTTGTTGCCTATACATCGCTCAGCGAGTTGATCAAGTCAGGCGGCATGTCCGAGCGGTCCATCATGATCGCCACGTACTCGCTGTGCGGCTTCGCGAATCTCAGCTCGATCGGCATCCAGATCGGCGGTATCGGGGGCATCGCGCCGAGTCGTCGCGGCGATCTCGTCCGGCTCGGCCCGCGGGCCATGCTCGGGGGTGCGATGGCCTGTTGGATGACCGGCTCCATTGCGGGCGTGTTGATGTAGGTATTTTCGTGCTTCGCGAGCCCACGGATTGCGATCCGTGGGCGTCACTCGCAGGCGAGGCGGTACCCCTTGGAACCCGCTCGCTTGCGCTCGGGGATCGGATGGACGCCCGATGCTATAGGCTCGGACGTTGTGTTGCTCGCCTGTGCGAATGGCGCGATCTTCATTACTTTGATCACGCTGTTGAAAATGATCGAGCTGTCCACGTCCCCCTCACGGCGATTGCATTTGAACTCATTTTCCGACGGTATTATACGCTTCAAGACTTTATGAGTCGAGTTCAAGCGATTATTGGGGGGCGTGCGTTCGGGAATGCGGCGGCGTTCACTTGACGCGTTTGTGGCAGCCTGCTCGATCCGGAAGTTGGAGAACAGCCTGCGGTACTGGGTCCGGTGGACCGTGTGGCAGGTGCTGTGGACCGAGGCTATCATCCCGCATGGTTTTACCCCCTGCCGGAAAAAGGATATCCTAGCAGGTTTGTGAGGACAATCTGGATCCTGCCATCCCGAATCGATCGGGATTGGACTCGGAGGACAAGCATGGCGTGGGAGTACAGCGAGAAGACGAAACAGCTTTTCATGGATGCGGTTCAGGGCAAGCCTGGAACGCACCTGGGGGAAATTGAGAATGCCGACGGAACCGGCGAGCATGGTTCGATCGCCTGCGGTGATGCGATGCGTTTCACGTTTCGCGTGAAGCGTCATCCGACCGATGCCGCCCAGGATGTGATTACCGAGGCGAAGTACCTGACGTTCGGGTGTACTTCGGCGATTGCGGCCTCTGAGGCGCTGTGCAGCTTGATCGAGCGGGGCCACTACACGCCGATCGGCGCCCTGCAGATTCAGAACAGCGATATCGTGGAGTTCCTTGAAGGGTTGCCCGACCAGAAGATTCACTGCTCCGTCATGGGCGCGGAGGCGTTGCAGGCGGCCGTGTTCAATTGGGCTCAGCATCGTGGCGTGAATTTGCGCGAGTTGGGCGTAGACATTCAACCGGCCGAGCAGGAAGAGGGTCGGCTCGTCTGCAATTGCTTCTCGCTGAGCGAGCCTTACATCCGGCGGAAGATCAAGGAACTCAACCTCCGGTCTATCCCCGACATCACGAACGCCATCAAGGCCGGCGGCGGATGCATGTCGTGTCATCAAGTCCCGGGCGGTCTTCAGGACCTTCTCAATGAGACGTGGGGCGGGGATGGAGGCGGAACGACGAAGACCATGACGCCATCGGGCGAGGCCGCCGCGTCCACCGGGACCGAGAGACCTACCTTGTCTCCGTATCAATTCGCCAAGCGGATCGAGAAGACCGTAGAAGAGAAGATCAGGCCGATGCTCCAAAAGGACGGTGGCGACGTGGAAATCATCGACATCAAAGGCACGAAAGTGTATTGCAGTCTTGGCGGCGCTTGTGCGAACTGTGCAGGCGCGGGCAAGACCTTGAAGATGATGGTTGAAAAAACGCTTCAGACAACGATTGACGAGAGTATCACGGTCATTCAGATTTAACAGATTCAAAGACTTGATGGACCTGACGGACTTAGCAGGTTTGGCGGACATGAAGGAGGCCCTTGGCACGGCGATATGAAAACGATCTACACCGACAACAACGCGACGACACAAATCGCCCCCGAGGTGTACGAGGCGATGGTCCCGTTCCTTACTGAGGACTATTTCAACCCCAGTTCGATGTACGAGCCTGCCCGGCACGCGGGCGACGCCATCGCCAAGGCACGCAAGGACATCGCCCAACACTTGGGCGTTGCGGACGAAAAGCAAATGCTCTTCACCTCGTGTGCGACAGAGAGCAACAACACCGCGATCCTGGGCACGGCCAAAGCCAATCCGACCCGGCGGCATATCATCACTACTACGGTGGAGCATCCTGCCGTTCTGGAAGTCTGTAAGGATCTCGAGCGCTCGGGCTACGAAGTGACCTTTGTTCCCGTGGATTTCGACGGCAACCTGGACGTCAGCGCGTTCATCCGCGCTTTGAGCCCGGAGACGCTCCTCGTCAGCATCATGCACGCGAACAACGAGACGGGCGTCATCTTTCCGATCGAGAATCTCGCACGACTGACCAAAGAGACGGACCCATCGATTGTTTTTCACACCGATGCGACCCAGACGGCAAGCAAGTTGCCAATCGACCTTGACGGGGATTACCGTAATGTCGACTTGCTGTCGTTCTCCGGGCATAAGCTTCACGCGCCCAAGGGAATTGGCGCGCTGTTCATGCGGCGCGGGACACGGTGTCGCCCCTTCATGCTTGGTGGGCATCAGGAGGCCGGGAGACGGGGAGGGACCGAAAACGTTCCGTACATCGTCGGGCTGGCCGAGGCCGTGCGACTGG
>CAZTAR010000233.1:0-7497 GCA_964611695.1 uncultured Planctomycetaceae bacterium
GGTAGAATATTGGATAAAAGTGCCATGGCGGTGTCCCTCCGTCTAGTGTTTCATAATCGTGCGCCAGGCGATGCCATCATGCACGTCCGATATGATCTGCTAAATACCACTTCAGGTTGATCTATTCGGCATCACTATAAGTTCTGACAACTTCAGAACGATCAGCCGCCGATATTGATTATCAGTGTAGGCATTGGCGTTTCCTCGGATTGGGTCCGATCATTCGGCCCCCATGTCAGTATTAAGAATTGAGTTTGCCTGTCATGCCTTTGTTTCTTATGTTGAAAGTGGCCCTCGCCGATTCCAGCATTGGAAAGCAGGCGAAGGCCCTGCCGTCCATGCAAGGTCGGCGTTCCGCCAAGTGCGGAGCCTCGTGTCGGAACGCGAGATCGAACCGGCAAGAGACCTTGGTGTTTCGGCAGTCTGACTCGGGGCTGGGGGTGCATGCACCAGCTCTGATCGTTCGCGGCCCTTGGAGCGATGCAGCGAACGGATCTTTCGCCAATGAACATATTGGGAATGTAGCGGTTGGTCCGTCAGCCCGAGCGGCACGGCGGAACCCGCCTTGGAGTGTTCTGTTTGATTGTCGACAGAACGGAAACTGTCGAAGTGGTTCCTCTGCGTAGAGGAAGTGATTTTGGAGGAGTGGGCGTCATCTGGATGGCGGCGTCCGCCAAGGCAGCAGCGATAGCCTCCGTTGCCTGCAGGAAAGGAGAACGTGTGATGAGTTGGATTAAGACTTTTTTGAAGGATGAAGAGGGTGCGACCGCGACGGAATACGCCGTCATGCTGGCACTGATTATTGTGATTGCTCTCGGTGCGATTAGCGCCCTGGGCACCAAGGTCTCAGATACTTTCGCGGACGTCGAAAGCGCGATGCCGTAAGCCGCTTGCGACGATGTCGCAACGTTCCGAAATAGCGGGACTTCGTTGCGACTGCGGCAGACCGTTTGTGAGATATGCACTGTGGTGGGCGGGGGCGACGTGCTCCCGCCTGCCCGGCGCCTTTTGTGGGTCTGGTGGAGAAGCTCGGCAGTCAGTGTTGATACAAGGACGCTTCTATGCCGCACTTGGGATTTAGTGAACTGATGTTGGCGATTGTTGTTCCGACCTCCCTCGCCGCGAGTTGGACGGACTATCGTTCTCATCGGGTTCCGAATCCTCTCAACGCAGCCATTGCCGCGACGGGTTTGGCAGCACAGTCCATCTTTTTCGGATGGACGGGTGTTTCCTCGGCCCTGCTCGGAATGCTCGTTGGGTTCGGTATGTTAATTCTCTTATGGGCGATTCAGGGCATGGGAGCGGGTGATGTCAAGTTCATGGCTGCGATCGGGGCCTGGTTGGGGCCTGTGATGGCCTTCTATGCCGTTTGTGTTGGAGCGCTAATCGGCGGAGCGATTGCGCTTGTGCTGATCGCCGCGAGAAGGGATTGGTCCTGCGCCTATGCCAATTTAGGCATTCTCGTGGCGAAGGTTTCCAGCACCAAAACGGCCTTCAGCGATTTCGGGTCCGCGAAGAGCATGACTCGGCCAGGTGTGTCGGTCTTGCCTTATGCCATCCCGCTTTCGTTGGGAACCCTGATTGTGCTTATCTCTGACTACTCCGGATGGTGGAAAGTGCTATGAATGTAATTGCGAAACACAAGTATGTGCGGAGGGGAACCACTGTCGTCGAAATGGCGGTTGTGGCCCCGCTGTTCATTATGTTGTTGTTGGGCATGAT
Source organism: uncultured Planctomycetaceae bacterium (assembly GCA_964611695.1). Classification (GTDB taxonomy): domain Bacteria; phylum Planctomycetota; class Phycisphaerae; order UBA1845; family UTPLA1; genus CAZTAR01. The sequence goes on from CAZTAR010000233.1 coordinate 1,723, forward strand.
CGAATTGGGTTATGCCTTCATGGTGAAACAAACTGTTACACTCGCAGCGAGAGAAGGCGCCAGAGCCGGCGCGCTGCCTGGGGGTGAATGGGAGGATATCGAGTCGTCCGTGGATGCGGCCATGGCGGCAGCGAGCCTTCCGAAGGCCTCGACGGCTTCCGACGATCCGTCTTATCCGCCCATCGGCGACGACCGTGACGGTTACGTCATCCACAGCAATATCGATCTGCTCGAGGCCACCGACGTCGATCTCTGGGTCGAAGTGGAGATTCCTCTAAATAGCATTTTGCTTACAGGGAGTCTCTTCGGGTCTTCGGATGTCAACATCGGTTCCACCACTTCGATGCGACGTGAGGGTATCGAGGTTGATGGTTAACGATCGTTCCCATGATAGGAACGCCGTCAAGAAGGTAATGTGTGCTCCGCATGACTGGAGACAGGGGCGTCAGGCATGAAACCTAGAACACTCGTACCGTTGGTCATCGGCTTGGTCGTGGGCTTTTTCGCGATCAAGATGGGCGTCGACATGATCAAACGCGCCAAGGGATCGAGTCCCGATCAGGGGACCGTATTGGTCAGCAAGCGCCAGATCGAGACGGCCACGCAAGTAGAAGCCACGATGCTTGAGTCCAAGACCGTCGCGGCGAGCCTTGTGCCGCCAGATTCTTTCACGGACGTGGAGAAACTGAGTGGGCGGGTTTCGGCGATGATGATTCCACCGGGCGTCCCGATTACGAAGCAAATGCTTGCCCCGCCAGGCTCTGCGCCAGGATTGCGTGCAAAGATCCCAGCGGGTTATCGCGCCGTCAGCGTGAGTGTGAACGAGGAATCCGCGGTCGCCGGCTTCATCGTGCCGGGCAGTCGCGTGGATGTTTCGGCCGCCTCGCGCAGTGGTGAGAGCAAGTTGATCCTGTCCAACGTCGAAATCGGAGCCGTCGGACAGTCTCTGAGCCAAGTGGGTCCGGATGGGAAGACGGTGCGGATCACCAAGTCCGTGACGCTGTTTCTCCAGCCGGAGCAGGTACAGATTTTGCACGCTCATTCGGGCAAGGGAAAGATCAATTTGGCACTCCGGGGCAACAGCAAGGATGCACCGACCGATTCTCTGTGGTCTCGTCTTCTCGATAACGCGAGGAATAAGGACGTAGTCCTGCCAACGCCAAAACGCAAGCCGAAGGTCGTCGCGCCTCAACCGAAGCGCCACGTTGTGGAGGTTGTTCGCGGCTCTGAAATAGAGCAGTTGGTGTTTGTCGAAGCAGGCGCCGGCCACTATGAACTTGCCTCTGACTTTGATCGAACCTTTTCCCAGCAGTCTTCGGAGAAGGAAGATTCCGACGATTCTGATGACAACGCGAATACGGAGACCGGCGAATGAAAATCACCATGGATGGATTAGCACAGTTAAGCGAATTGGCCGGGCCAAGGATGAACCGGTCTCGCTGTCGTCTCGTCGGTAGTCACGTTTTGGTGATTTGCCTCGTGTGCGCATTCTCCCCTGCGACGCAGACTTTCGCAGATACCTTACCCACGCTATGCGCTAAAGGATCATCGAGTACGGCTTCGGATAGGTTTACGTTCGCCAACAGACCGCTTGCATTGGCTGCCGGTCATGGTGAACCGTATGGCATGACCCAGGCTTTGAGGTCGATGGGCCTTCTTGCCAACATGCCTTCATCTTCGGCAATGTCGAACCGGCCGAAAGCACTTCGGCATGATCTCGGTGCCGACAAAGTTGATTCCAGGGGGGTTGACAAGGTCGATCGCATGGAGGCCGATATCGATTCCGACGATTGTGCGGATATCGCGGCAGACGTTGATTATGACGTCGGTTCGCCAAAGTTTCGGCAGGTCGCGCTGGCGAGCGCCGGGAATGTTGAACCACCGCCATCTCGAGTGGTGAAGCGGCGAAGCGACGATTCCCTCGTCGACACCCTGGAGATCGTCGGCCAGAACGCCGAGCGAATCACGGTGGCCCAGAATGCCGTGGCCGTCTTGAACCTGAAAATCCCCATAGACCGAGCCGAAGTCGCTGAGCCGGCGATTGCCGAAATCCTGGTTCGCTCTCCCACGCAATTGATCATTGCCGGCAAGGAGATTGGCAGTACCCAGCTTTTGCTCTGGATCGGCGCCGAGCAACGGGCGTTCAATGTCTCGGTTGAATTGGACCTTACCATGGTGCGTGAATTGATCACGGGGTTCGCACCAACCGCGGACGTTCAACTGCACAGCGTCAACGGTTCGATCGTGCTCACCGGCTACGTTCCGGATTCTCAGACGGGAGAACGCATTGTCGCGCTCGCGGCCCTGGCTCAGGGCGGTGAAGTCATCAATCAACTTTCGGTGGCCGGCGTGCAGCAGACCATGCTTCGCGTTGTCGTCGCCGAGGTGAACAAAGAAGCCATCCGCGAACTCGGTATCAACTGGGCGATGGGCGCTTCCGATTGGTCACGTGATTTCTTCTTCGCCAATAACCTCGGCCAGTTGAACCCGACCGTGTTTGGCAGTTCGGGAGTCGCCGACGTCCTGACGGGTCAGCAGCTCTACGGCGCCGCGGCTGTGGGAAACTTGGGCTCGACGAACCTCACCTTTGGTTTTCCACGGGCGGAGTTCCAGGTCTTCCTGAACGCCTTGCGCGAGAATGACTTGTCCAAGATCCTGGCGGAACCGAACCTGGTCGCCATCAGTGGACAGACGGCCACTTTCCTCGCGGGCGGCGAAGTTCCGATTCCGGTTGCCCAAGGTGGTTCCGCTTCAGGCGCGATCACCATCCGGTATAAGGAATTTGGCGTGCGGCTCGCCTTTACGCCCACCGTGACGGCCGGACAAATCGTCCGGCTCCATGTGATGAGTGAAGTCAGCGAGGCTTTGCCGGGGCAGCAACTGGCCGGCGGTTTGCCGACTTACACTTTCAACACGCGCCGCGTCGAGTCCACCATCGAGTGCGGAAACGGACAGACGTTCGCCATCGCGGGCCTGCTCAATGACCGAGTCCGCGCGGCCGCCTCGAACATTCCGGGTCTCGGAGACATTCCGATCCTCGGCGCGTTGTTCAGTTCGAAGAGATACCAGAGATCGGAGACCGAGATGCTCGTCCTCGTCACGCCTCAGTTGGTTGAGCCTCTCGATCCACACCAGGTTCCGCCACCACCGGGCGGTCTGATGACCGATCCGAGTGATTACGAACTCTTCGTGCTTGGCAAGCTCGAAGGGGAACCGCTTCCGATGCCGTCGTACGACCGAGTGCCGCGGGACGAAGTTCCCGTGAACACCCTTCCGGGCGATGCGACGGGTTGGCCCGCCTCACAGTTGGCCCTGCGTGGCCCGTGGGGTGTGGCTGACTATACAGAAAAATGATCGGCCATCGCGCCGATCGACCCCCACCCCGCCGGCCGCGATGAGAGGCTGCGGGACAACTCTCGAGAAAGAAGCAAGAGCCGCGATAACGGCAACGTGTCCCGTTGCGCCGGCGACTCCATCAATCGGAGGGTGAAAGATGAATCAGTACGGGAGAAACCGAAAATCCAGGCTCCGACGAGCAAGTATCGTTGTGCAAGGCGCCGTCTTTGGCAGCGCTGTCGGGGTGGGTGTGGCCGCGTTGGCCATCGATACCGGAATGATGTTCACGGCGAAGCAGGAGCTTCAGAACGCCGCTGACGCTGCAGCGCTTGCGGCGGCGTCGCAACTCGGTGAGTTTGAAGATCCCACTGAGCATGCTGCGATCCAGGCGGCCTACTTTGCGGTCATGAATGAGGTGGCCGGACTGGGCGTCCATATGGACGTTGAAGCCGATCTCGTGTTGGGCAAGGCTAACCTTGATTCCGACACGAATAAGTACGAATTCGTTGAAGATGCCGAGCCATACAACGCCGCGCGAATATCGTTACATCGTGATGCAACGGTGGCGGACGGCCCGGTGTCCCTGTTTTTTGCCGGCACCTTTGGCATGGATGGCGCCCGCATTCACGCGAGCGCGACCGCCATGCTGGTGCCGCGTGATATTGCCGTCGTGATCGACTTCTCCGCTTCGATGAACGACGACAGTGAGTTGCGGCATTACGACGACTTTTATTCGGAGAGTTCGGGAACTCGATCTGGCGTGCAAATCAACCTGAACGAGGTCTGGTACGCCCTGCCTATCGAGAAGGGCAACGCTGGCGTCGGAAATGGTCTTGATCCGCCTCCTCCCGGAAACCCCCACAGCGAGAACGACCAGCCAGGAACCGGCCCGGGCTCCCCCGCGAATGCGGGGGGTAATCCCAATCCGGGAGCAGATCCTGGAGAAGGTTGGGCACGTGGCCCGCGTTGGGGTTGGATGACTGGATGGGGTGAAGAGATCGTGCTTGGGTCGTACTCCCCGGTCGGAGACGAAGGCCTGTATTACATCCCCAAGGGATCACAATGCACCGATGCCGACGTCATCGAGAACTTGATCACGGCCGGCTACACGGAAAACGAACGCGACGCCCTTCTCAGCGGATCCTATGACGGCAATACGACCTATTACCGCAACAGAGTGAAGGTGCTTGTTGGTCTTGCCGGTTGGAAGAGCAAGAAGAAGATCGGCACCACGCGAGACTCCAAGTACAACGGCGGACCCGGTAATGGGAACGATGTCGTCGATTCCAACGAGCTGACGGGCGAAGTGGATTACCCCTTCGACAGCGGCAGTTGGAATAGTTACATCGACTACGTCCGAGGTTCCTCGCAAATGAGGACCACGGACTCCAACTTCCGATACCGTTACGGGCTGAAAACCGCCGTCAACTACTTACTGGAGAAGCAACCCGGGAACAATAAGACTCCAGAGCTTGCAGCTGCGCCGGAAGAGCCGCTGCAGTCCGTCAAGGACGCTGTGCAGGCAATGATGGACGTGATCATCGATCTAGATACGCAGGATCATGTCTCCCTTGAGGGCTTCGCGCAGTACGGAAATCACCTCCACGATCTCACCGATTCGTTGCAGGAGATTCCTGACACGCTCAACGAGTACCAGGCAGGACACTACACCGCCTACACCAGCATCGGCGCCGGCTTCCAGGAAGCGATCCACGAATTGTCGAATGGTGCGACCGGGCAGTACAACGATGGCGGCACGTACCCGCACGATCGGGCGAGGAGTTCCGCCGCCAAGATCATCATCTTGTTGACCGACGGAAAGCCCAATATTAACGAGTACAGCCAGTACGTTGGAAACAACAATGAGAATGCTATCGGCTGGGCGGAGGATGGCGCCGACGAAGCGAAGTCGCTCGGCATGACTGTCTACACCGTCGGAGTGGGTGGAGATGTCAATGCCGACCTTTGCGAGGATATCGCGACGTCACCGGAGCACTACTTCTTCGCGGACAACACGCCTGATCCTGACAACGGCGGCCAGCCCATGTATGTCACCCAGTTGGAGGAAATCTTCCGGACCTTGGGCGGCAAGCGCCCCGTGCGACTCATTCAATAGTCCAGGGCTCAGGTGCGGTTGAATTGTGATGGATGGGCTTTGTTCAAGCGTGCTCACTGGCGGCAAAACCGCCAGTGAGCACGGGCAGGCTCCTGCCTGGGGTCGCCATCAATTGAAGTAATCCTCAGCGCTTGCCTTTTCTCGGACGCCGCGACCGACAGTTAAGAGGTCGGTCGCGGCGGCCGATAAAGACCGGGCAAGGTCCAGCCTTGCTTGGTGATCCTGGGGGAGAAAGACTCGCCCGGGCGAAAAGGAAGTAGTCGGCAGCCATGGCGCAGACCGTTCGTGCAATACTCTTCACGACCAACGAAACGGCCGCGCCC
>CAZTAR010000234.1:0-7488 GCA_964611695.1 uncultured Planctomycetaceae bacterium
CGCGGCTCTGATCTCCGCCACAGAGAATGCCATCTCATACCTAAAATGCTCTAATATCGCAAAGGGAATGCCCCACCCTTTGCTTCGCAAAAGATGGGGCATCCTGCTTTTTCAAGCTATACTTCCTGCGTTAGGAATCGGAAGACTCATCGGGTTCATCATCTTCAGCCTGGATTCCCTCATCCGTCTCGGGGGGCTCTTCCTCATCAAGCGCCTCAAAGCCGCATCGCTTCTCGATATTTCGCGGTTCGAACCAAGTGTTTTCCACGGCCGCGCCTCGCTCACGCATGAGGCTCTGAAACGCGAGATCCCGTAACTCGGTATTGTATTTCGCGCTATCCACAGACTGCAATTCGACGAGTTCAATCACAAACCACTTGCCCATCTTCGGAAGAGGTAACAAGCGTACGACCGGCGCGGGCGTGGCTGCCGGCTGCGTCGTTGCTCGACCGGTCCGTTCAGTCTCGGGAACTTCCACCGCATCGCAGACATAGCCGTCCTCCGCAAGCTCGAAGCACGCATCCACGAAAATTTCCGAAGAACCGACCCCGCTGATATTCGAGGGGCCCAGCGTAGACTTACCAGCCATCACGGCATCGCGGTATGCCTCACGGCTGCCGAGTTGCGCTAAAGAGGTTCGACGAGAAAAAGCCGGCGGCTCATTCACCTTTTGAACGCCTTTGTCCTTCAGATAATCCTTGAACAACGCCATCGCCTGCTCGATGCCGATCCGTCGCGCGACGCTGTAAAACTCCTTCGCCACTGGCTCAGCCACATCAAACGCCAAACGCAAACGAGCGTCGCGTTCCACGTCGGTTCGCACTTCATCGAGGCTCACCGGCGGTGCGGCCTCGGCGGCCTCCACCACGCGAAACAGCACCAGGCGATCCATCTCACCCTGAGTTTGCACAATCTGGCCGTCGACGAACTGGTAGCCCCCTCCCGTGGTACCGATCATCGGAGCGTCCGGCGGCTGGAACATCTGAAGGCTGGCTCCGCCCTCGCCCCGCTCGCCTTCCAAGAATGGCGGAATCGCGAAGGCGTAGTTGGCGATGTTAAGTTGCTCCGGACCGGAACCGACGCTCGTCACGTTCCGCAGATCCTGCCATGTGCCCAGCTTCTTCGCGGACAACAACGGGGTCTCGATGAAATCCAACGGAATCCCGAATTCCTGCTTGACTCGATCGCAGATGGACCGCATGTGGTCGGGATCTCGTGCGATCTCCGGAATAGGCTTAAAGCCTGTCTTCTGGTCGGTGTGTTCCGCATACCAAGGCTTGAGCAACGAACTGGCCACCTTACGCATGGCCTGTTCAGCCAGCCGTTTGGCTTTGCTCGCCTGGATATCCCGCTTGACAAGGTCTTGCGCCTCGCTGAATTTCATCATCCGCTCGACGCGTGTTTTCTTCGGCTTCGGGGCGGGTTGGGTGGCGGCAGGACCTGTCGTCGCCGGCGCCGGCTCATCCACATACTCCACCTTCGTGTATGCCGCCTTGTTCATCTTCCAGTAGGACGCGATCTCGTCAGGCGAAACCTCAATCTGGGGCCTGATGCTCTGAAGCTTGGCGATAATGTATTGCAGCTTGACTCGGTTCGGGTGCCGATAGCCGAATCCCGTCTCGCTCTCTTCGGGCGAAAACTCCTTGTTCTCTTCGAACTGTGCCTGAAGCACCTCCTCCGAAACCGGCGTCTCTTGGTCCACGAAGAAGTTCGCATTGAACGGCACGAAGCGGACCTGAATCTTCTCCTCCGTCGCCTTAGCGTAGTGACGGACTTCGGGCTCGGACGGCATCGCACTACCGCCGACCCGGGTAGCATTCTTCCGGACGGCGAGGAAACTCTGGAAGGCCTGTCGAATCTCCGACATCGACATCCTCTGCCGCTTTCGCAAGCTCTCGATTATCTCGGCGGAGCGGGGCTGACTCAGGAAGCTCTCCATGACCTTGTCAATCTCCGCTTCCGTGACGACGATGCCGGCCTTTTCGGCCTCGTGCGTGAGCATGTACCAGTGTCCAACGCTCATCCCCTCACCGCCATAACGCCACTGAATGCCAAGACGCTCGAATACCCCGAGGTAGCGTTGCACAGGGAGGAGATCCTCCTGCGTCACCACCTGTCCGAAGATCCGGGCGTAGTCCATATTCTGTTTGGGTCTGAGGAATCCGGTCAGGGCGGGGCCCCCAACGAACGCAAACATCGCCAACAGCACCACCACGAGCATGATTTGCTTGGTGTGCTTTCGCAGCCACTTCATCATCGCCTGCAACTCCTTGCCGTATAGACGGTTGCTTGAAAGAACAGAATCCTACAAGGATAGCATCACACACGGACGATGCAAGCGCCCGAGGTTGCATCCCCCAAGAGAACTCCCCGTGAACGCCGGGAAGCTCACCAGGCTGCGTGGCAAGCGAAGTCCGGTAATCTATGTCAACACCAGGCGGGAGCCCCAGACCTTCGCATATGCCCCTTTTGCATAAGCCATATGACAGTCGCCCCCCTGTCGGCCGCTACACGATTACTGAGTTTGTTCTAGAATGCCTCACCTTCACAAAGGAGCCTCGACGTGCCGGCAGTGCTTCGCTATCCCCTCAATCCGGTGGACTACATCCTGCTCGCCACCCATGAGTCGTTAAGACGCCGCGGGTATTGCGGACTGAGCGTCCTGCTGCTGGCCGACCTGGAAGGCCCCCTCGATGCCGCTGTCGTCGCGTCTGCCGCACGACGTGTCGGTCGTACCTATCCCGCATTGTCCGCGAGAATCCAATTCACGCCAATCATGCGTCGCGCCTACTGGGAAATCACGGGCGACGTCGACACAGAGGGGGCAATCCGCTATGAACACCACACGCTGGGTGAAACCTCGGAAGACACCCTCGCTCCGATTACCCGAGCCATGGGAGAGACAATTGATCTGACGCAAACGCCCCATGTCCGACTGGTTCACGTCGAGTCGGGCCAAGATCGGCATCGGCTGGGTCTATGCTGGGCTCATCCGCTCATGGATCTCGAAGGCGGACACATGTTGCTACGCGAGCTTCATGCGGCCATCTCCGGAAAACCGAGAACGCTCAACCCGGACCCCCGTGCGATACACACCAAGCCCTTTAAGAACACCCGGTTCCCTGTATCGTTCTTCCGCAAATGGCAAGGAAGATTCAGGCACGTGTACTACAACGCTTTCCGGCAACCTCGTCTCGTCGGGAGGCCGGATGTTTCGCACAAGACATGCGGTTTCCAAACACGCCGGTACGACGCCGAATTCCGGCAACGTTTCGAGTTAATCGCCAAAGAACGCACGCAGCCCGGACCGTTGCGATACACGCGTGCGTTACTCATCGGTATTGCGCGAACCTACCTGGCGATGGCCGAAGATCGCGGCAGGCCGCGGAAATATTTCTTGTTTCCACAAGCGTTGCCAGTACCACGGCCACGGCATCGACCCGGCGTCCATGGCAACTACGTGACGATTCCCTGGGTGGTGTTCAAACGGTCGGATCTTCACGATTGGCAAACGGCGGACGCGACGGCATTGCGGCAGCTTACAGACTACTCGAAGAAAGGCCGCGACGCGGCAACATGGGAAATGTGCCGCGCAATGCGACGGTGGCCGTTCGCCATGTCGCGTTTTTTGAGCGATCACAGGATTCCGCGCGGAGCCGCCGGCTTCACAAGCTACCGGTTCGATGACAACGTCACGCGGATGGGGGAAGCCAGGATCAACCACCTCGCCTGTGGCGGCCCGATGAATTGTCATCCAGGGTGGATCGTTGCTGATACTAGATACGGCGAAGGCATGGCCATCTCTTTGACCTATTTCGAGGATTACGTCGATCCCGCCAGCGCCAAAGAATTCCTGGACCGACTGGAACGCGAAATCACCGGAGAACCAACTCTTTCGCGGAGAGCCGGATCCTGAAGGCATGGTCAATTGGAGAATGCCTGCTTCGCTTTAGCATCGGCCCCCCGTGGCCGACGGGGATAACCGATAGGCTCGCACCCAACAAAGTCGAACGTCGACCGCCTGCTGACTCGCATGGCTCTGATCGCCGTCATGGGAACCGGTAATCTCATGCATGAAGTGCTCTCAACCGCCGGATTGACAGGCCCGTGGCCCCTCAAATGACCGACACTGCCGATGTCATGTAACTATTGAATATAAAAAGAGTTACAGATCACATCGGTCGGGTAGCCCCAACGTCCAACCAAAGACTGCGATCGTATCATCGCGTATACAAACGACTTGGAGAAAATTGGAGAACCCGTGCTACTAGAAAGTGCTTGCGGAACGGGAACTAGTTGCTGTAGTATGGGTTATGGCGATTCTCGGTAGTTGCGCGGACGAGAGGATCGCCCGGGCGAGAGGGTCGTATGGCCAAATGCCGTCGTGTGATGGGCCGAAGCGCCTTATCGTTCGGTTCCCTTTCTGAAACATGATTGTTACCTGCCAGGGTGCCGCTATGAGGACAGTGACAAAGAAGGAACTCATTGACCGGATTGCAGACCGGACAGGCAACAAACGCGTGGTCGTCAAGAGGGTCATCCAGCACTTTCTCGACGAGATCATGGGCGAGCTCGGTCAAGGCAACCGCTTGGAGTTTAGGGACTTCGGTGTTTTCGAAAGCAAAGTTCGAGCCGCCCGAATCGCTCAAAATCCCAAAACCCTGGAGCGCGTGCAGGTTCCCGAGAAACGAACTGTCAAATTCAAGGTCGGCCGCGTCATGAAGCTCAAATTGGCGGAAAACCCCGATACCGTTCGGTCCCCTTCCCCTCCCCAGTAGCACTTGGCGACATCCGTCGGCACCAATTTACACTCAATTAACCTTCTGTAAAATCTAGGGTTAAATCACCCAACAATCACTGTTCGTAGTTGCCAGACACCGTCAGTGGCCACATCTAATCGCCACATCCGTCCCCCCGGTTGCACAGGGGATAGACCCGAAAGCGAGACAGAGTCTGTGGCAGTTCCAGTTTGGCTGTAGCGTCCTACCCGAGTGTCGGACGTGAACAACCAACGATTCTCGACGGCCGACAGGCGCGTCGGCCGCTATATGCATTCTTAAGCGACTTAGGCTGACGGACAAGCCGCTCATCCCCGTCGGCCACGGGGAGCCGTCGCACCGCGAAGCATGCGACTACCGCTTCCGATGCTGCCCGACGAATGCGTGAGCGAGCCGCGTGGGTTCGGGAAGGCGATATCGCCTGCAGCAGCGGAGTGCCAACCGCATGGCATCCTCAAGCGTTATTCTATGCCCTACGCTCACAAAGACCGGGTTCACGCCGCACCGCGTTCGCACCACCTTGCCCAAACACTCCCCTTTGTCCATCAGCCGACAAGAAGCCCCGACGCGGTTCGCGGGCATCACGTACGAACCACAAAGTCGGGTTTTCGCACACCCCAGGCTGGGCCGGTCCAACAGCAATCCCACGTGACTCGCCAAACCGAACCGGCGCGGATGCGCCAAGCCATGCCCGTCGAACATAAAAACGTCCGGATCGATCTTCAGCTTGCGCGCGGCGGCGATCAGTGATGGCGCCTCGCGGAAACTCAGCAAGCCCGGCACATAAGGAAATCGTACAGGCCGCACGGCGAGACTTTCATCAACCACTTGCGCCTCTCGCAAATCCCACACCACCCAACCGGCCACCATCCTCTCTCCATCCAGGGTAATCGTGACATCCCCGCCTGCGACGTACCGCACACGGCCCGGCAGCGGCGCATGAAGAACCTCCGCGGCCAAACGCTTCTGCAAGCAAATCGCATTCCTGGTTTCGAGGTTCCACCGATGTCGAGCCCGCGGAAGTTTCATGGCGCCAATTGTACCGGCGACATTCGCGCACAACGAACGGATATCGAATGTGTATTGAACAGGTATTGAACACCACCCGCCGGCTGCATCTTGCCCACCAGGGTGAGCAACAAGGCGAACAACCCCGCACGTCTGATTGTCCCGCCTCCGAGAGGCGGGTAGAATCAATGTGCCGGATAGACGTTGGAACAACTTGTGTAATCCGTAGCCGCGAACACATGACACACTCATGCAACAAATTCGCATTCCTTTTCGCAGTAGCATCCCTGTTGGGACCGAGTTGGAACACGCGCGGGGATATGGTGGAGACCCTGGATGGCACACTCCATGTAGGCCGAATCCTCTCGGAAGCAGACGACATGATCCGCCTCAAAACCGGAAGTGATTCCGGACGGCGCATCCTCAAACTACCGCGGGATCGTATTGCCAAGGTAATCAAGGCCGCTGAAGAGTATGGTCGAATCGACGCGTGTGATAACGTGGCATCGCTCGATAGTTGGTCTGCCGGTTACTTCCACGCCGAGGAGCTACCCTTGGCGACACGCTGCATCAAACGCCTCCTTTCTCTTGGCGCCTCCCTGGGTGAGGCGCCGAAGCACTCCAGCGCATCCGACTACTGCCTCTTCTGGAACCGACTCGTGTTTCGAGAACGGACCGCTTCGCTCGCGGAACCGAGTTTCGCGGAGTTGCTGGAGCACGCCGAATGGGCGCACACAGCCGGACTGTCGGAAGAAACGAGTCGATTCCTCTGCCGGGCACAAGGCCAAGATCCACGGTCGAAACGCATCACTCACCTGGCCAAGAAGTGGGGCGTATCACTGGAACCCCGACTGCGATTGGTCCTCACGCCGGCAATCGAAAGAACGCTGATTACCCAAGAGATCATGGACCACAACGAGAGGGTCTTCGCGAAAAAGGGTAAGTTCTGGTTGACGTTGCCCCTGCGATACGACTCCAACGCCCCTCCGATGATCTTCTCGAAGGACATGATCCACGGACGGGATGCCCGTGGTTTCTACGGCGTCAGAGCCTTCCGCGTCTATGGCGAAAGCCCACAGTTTGCGCTGGCCGATGAACACCCGATCTACGAACGCATCGATCTTGAAAAGGGAGACAGCGGGCGGCCGCGGCTATCAGCGCGCAACACGCTAGGCCCCCGCCGCGTACAACGCGAAGACAATCAACTCAAACAGCCGCGTCTATCCGCCCGACCGTCAGAACTTCCCGCCGCCGGATGGATCGCCATCGTGCTCGAAATCCCCGACTCGGCGAAACAGATTAGCTTCGAGTGGGAACACGGCGGCAAGGAGACAATCGATCTGGGCTTCTTACGGCATCTACACGAGCGACTTCCGGACCGAATCCTGAGAAACCCGTCGTCGCCGAGGATCGCCGAAATCCTGGCGAAGGTCCAAGGGCCATCGGCGCCCATGGCCGCCCTCGCGATCGAGCAACTTCGGCTGCTGAAAGAGCAGATGCGATCAAATTTTCCCAAGGCCTGGACAAAAGTAGTGGACCGAATCGTCCTCGAAGCCGTGGCACGCGGAGACAGCGACGTTCGGTCGGCTGCCCTGGATTATGTCCTTTCTTACGCCGGTATTCCCCCGGCTACAGCGGAACACGTCGCCGCGCTCGGCAGGGCCGACCTCGTGCTCGCGTCGCCTTGGTAGCACGCAGTGCG
>CAZTAR010000235.1:0-7462 GCA_964611695.1 uncultured Planctomycetaceae bacterium
GAGGAAGGCCGGTATTGGGGTGCCGATCATTCCCGGCATCATGCCCATCACGAACTTCGAGCAGGTGCGGCGGTTCACCCAGATGTGCGGAGCGACGATTCCGAAGACTTTGCTCGACGAACTCGATCGGCTAAAGCATCGGCCGGACGCGGTGTTGTCGTTGGGCGTGGCCCATGCGGCGGCTCAATGTTTGGAACTGTTGCAGCGGAATGTGCCGGGCATTCACTTCTACACGTTGAACAAGTCTGCCGCCACGCGGACAATCCTTACGGCGTTGCGAACGATATGGCCCCCCGCGCAGCATCCGGCATAGTGACTGTCCATGAATGGCAGCACGGGACTCCGGCTTGTGTCTCCTCGGACTGTGGCACGGGCGTCCGGCCTGTGACTCCTCGGACTGTGGCACGGGCGTCTCGCCTGTGACTCCTCGGACTGTGGCACGGGCGTCTCGCCTGTGACTCCACCGCCGAGACGGCGGTGCCACAGTGACGGAGGTAGAGGGGCAGGGCCACACGATAACGAAGTTGGAATAGCGTCGAAAGGGGGGGGACGAAGGAAGAGGAGTCGTGCGTGCTGTTGCGAAATGCCAGGCGGTGGTGGACGGCGAAGGGTTCGCATGCGGCGCTGCATTGCGCGCCGATGCTCCCGGCGCCCGCGATAAACATGGCCGAGTGGTTCCTCAGTCGTTGGGGACCGCACCTTCCCGTTTTGGCGAAGATCGTCGCGGACAATATGAGATCGGCCGGCCTTTACAGTCCCGACGTGTTTCGGGCGTATTTCGCTCAAACGGCGCTGCATCTATCAAACGCCGTGCGGGTGTTTCGCTTCGGCCGCACAGAGGGCGAAGTTGCGCGACTGGCGCGGTCGCAGGTTGACGTGGACGATTCGTTTTCTCACATCCATGATGCATTGTCGGCCGGTCGCGGCGCGGTCATTGCACCGCCGCACGTATGCAACTACCTCCTAACGCTGGTTCGGCTCAATCAGGAAGCGCCCGTACAGGTGTATCTGCGCTGGTCGAAGGACGGTCGCCGGCAGAACTTGAAGCGCGCGTGGTGCGAATCGGCCGGTTTGACGGTGATCCTGGAACCGGCGAATGAGGCCGATCCGACCAGTCGCGCGGCGCGGTGCGTCGAAGCGCTTCAGCAGGGAGCGGCTCTGGTGATGACCCCGGACATCGCGCAGAAGGCCGACAAAGGCGTGGCAGTGGACCTTCTGGGTAGGCAGGTGTTTCTCCCGACCGGCCCGGCATCCATCGCGATGCTTGCGGGGGCCCCGTTGGTGCCGGTGTTCGGGCGGCTTGAAGGCGACACGCACGTCATCACCGCGCGGCCGGCCATCGAGGTGGAGTCGCTGCCTCGCTCGCAGGGCGGTCGCCAGGCGTCGATTCGGCGTGCGATGCAGGCGTGGACGGAATCGTTCGAGGCGTTCCTTCGAGAGAATCCGCAGGCGTGGTTCTTGTGGGGCGACAGCCGGTGGACGCGTGTTTTTCGTGGCGATCCCGAGTATGCCGCCGCCTTGAGCCATGCCGATGAAGGAGGAGAGGGGGCCACAGTGCGAGGGTATGGGGAGACAGACGAATGACGCGATCGGCAGCGAGGTGCCACTGGCAGCTTGCCTGCCAGTGTTCGTGCAAGATGCTCTTCGGTTGGGGCACTGGCGGACGAGCCGCCAGTGGCACCCGAGCCACCAGTTTCACCCGTGGCGCCCGCGCGAATCACCGAAGCAGCGCGTGATGTCACTCGCGTCGGGTACCCAATCCGAGCCCCGAGCGCAAGCGAGTGGGTCCGAAGGCCGACAGTCTTCCACGAATACCCCGCGCTGGCGCTTGGGGCTCGGATTAGACTTTCCGATGGTGTCGCGGAGCTTGGTGAGAGGGTCTGGAGAGATGGTGTGAAGGCGGTTTTGCTGTTGGCGTGCGTTGCGCCGGTGATGTGGTTGGCGCAGACGGTCGTGCTGAAATTGCACGGGCTGCCGGTTCGGCTGCGGATTGATTCGGGGGATGCGCCGCGGAGTGTGCGATTGATTGGGCGCATCGTGACGCAGGCTTCATTGGCATCGGTCATTCTCGTTTATCCGTTGATGTGTGGAGAGAGCGTGCGGGCGTACTACGCATCGTTGTTGCCGGTCAATTCTGCGATGCACTTCGGTCAGGGCGTGGCGGCGTCGGTGCTATTTCTCTGCGTGCTGTTCGGCGTGTGGGTGGTGACGGACTGCATTCGGATCGAGGTGCATCAGGCCCGGCGACGGTGGGTTCGGCGGCTCGTTCTGCTTTTGCCGACGGCGTTGTTCGGGGCCTTCGTCGAAGAACTGTTGTTTCGCGGGGTGGTGATGCGGGATCTCTTGCATGAGATGCCACGCTTGCCGGTGCTGGCGATCGGGGTGTCGGTTGTCGTGTTTGCCGCGGCGCATTATGTTCGGCCGGTGAAGCGGCGGTGGACGTTTCCGGGGCACCTGATGCTCGGGCTGCTGCTGTGTGTGGCGTTCTACGAGACGGGAAATTTGTGGCTTGCGGCGGGCTTCCATGCCGGTGGGATCTTGATGATCATGGGGACACGGCCGTTCTTCAGGTATCGCGGCCCGGCGTGGATCACAGGGGCGAGTACCTTTCCGTTTGCCGGGGTCGTCGGCCTGTTGGGATTGGTGGTCCTCACGGTCTTTGTCGCGAGCCGCTACGGCGGGGGGGGATTGCAATGAGTCTGGCGACAGAGGTCAATGCGGCATCCGGTCAGTGTGCGGTTCGCACGTCCACCAACAGTGACGAACGGGGCATCCTGTCTGAGTTCATGCAGCGGTACGCCGCGTGCGAGGTCGTGGAATTTGCACCGAAAGACGACGACGATCTTGATGTCGAACTTTGCTCGGGCCGGTTCGATCGCGTGGTGTTCGCGAATCTGGACGCTGTTTTCTCGGCGATTTGGAAAGGCCACGCGCGGGTGGATCGCTGGGTGGCAGCGGGTGTGCGGATTGAACTTGCTGATTCGGCGGACGGCGATTCGGCTTCTTCGCAGGCGTTTGTGATCGCCATGTATGAGAGTCTGGCTCGTTGGCGCAAAGGGCAGCGACGGCGCCAGGTTATGACGGTAATCATTTTGAGCGTGTTGGCGTTGCTTGCGATTGCGGTGCTCTTTCTTTGGACGCCTATTCCCGGTTGAGTGATACGAAGTTGCGTTTGAAGGTGGCGAGTTGTTTATTGCGTTTCACGATGATATGTGGCACCGGCGTCTCGCCGGTGAGGCAACGGCACTCGGCCGCCTTGCTTCCACCGGCGAGACGCCGGTGCCACACTCAATCGTTAGCTGCTCTAGCACCGTGGCCGTGAGGGAGCGGTTTTTGTCTATCTCAATGGGCCTTCTTGCAGAAGACTGACCGCTTGCTGACGCGCGCGGCTCTGTTTGGTGTCACGTCGGCCACGGGGGGCCGACGCTACAATTACGGCTCTACAATCTCGGCGCTACGCGCGCGACGTTCCAATCGCGGCGTTAACACTTCAGCGGCGAGATTCGCGAGGCTTGCCGCGCCGGCGTTGTTGAAGTGTACTGAGTCGGCGAAGTCAGATTCACCCGGTGGTAGTAGCGTGGCCTGGTCGATCAGGAGAAGGTCGTACTTCTTGGCGGTCTCGCGGATCATGCGATTGGCTGTTGCGTAGCCGTTGTAGTGCCCTTGCAGGCTCAGGTGGGGATGGTCCATCAGGTCGCCCTTGGCCAGTCGCTGTTGTACTTCGATAGGTTGCTCGGGGCTGTAGGCGATGCGGACCGTGACGAGGGCCAGGGGGATATCGTGGGCTTGGCAGATGCCTGCCAGGGTTGCGAGGTTTCTCTCGAACGCGGCCATGCCCCGGGGGTCCGGCTCGTCGTGGCGCTCAATGGCCGCACCCTCCCAGTTTCCGTAGCGAACCTGTTTGGCGTAGCGGATACGACTGACGATCTCGTTGTGCAACTCGCTGGCGGCGAGGATTTTCGCCCAAACGGAGGGGGGCGTTTTCTCGCGCGATACCGCGTTGTGCGATTCGCCGAGTTGATAGGCGACACGGTTCGCAAACCCCACGTCGTTCACGCCGGGGTAACAGATGATCCAGTCCGGCGAGAGATCGAGCGTGCGCAGTGAGAGGTCGATGATGGTTCGGGGTAGGGCGTATCCATTGGTGGCCGCATTGATGACCTGGACATGCTCCAGGCCGGGTTGTTCGTGGAGGCGTTTTTCGAGTTGTGCGGGCCAGGTTTTGGTATCGTCGGATACTTTGACATCGAAGGTGGTCGAGCCGCCGATGCAGGCGATGCGTATGACTCCCGGTGGCTTGGCGAGGGAGAATTCGGCGCCGCGGTAGCCGAGCGTGTTGATGTTGATGTGGCGTCCCTTGGAGACCACTTTCGCGCCGGGTTGTGGAAACCGGCCGAGCCAGGTGTGGCCGGCGTAGAGGCGTGAATTGGCTGCCGTGTCTTCCGGATCGGTGACTGTCCATCGTCCGTTCCGCACACGGTTCACGACACGGACGCCGACTTCGGTGATGGCCAGGAAACCGAGGCAAAGGACGAGGAGGTAGAGCAATTTGCGACGGAGACTCAATCGGGTGCGTGGTTCTTGTGGTGGCACGGTTGTGTCTTGCGATTCGGGTTTTTCCATTTCCGCGTGCGTTCTTTCGATTGGCCTTGGAGTCGTAACCTACCTTCATCGGCACAAAACCGAGAGCGGTGGAAGTGGAGTGTGATTTGGGATCGGCGGTTGTCAAAGGGAGGATCGGGCGCCGCGCGCTGTCTGGGCGCCCGTCACTCTGTGAAAGAGAACCTGTTCCCGCTGATCGGCGGGTTTTGGGGCGGCAGCGCCGCAGTGTTGCCACGAAGGTCATCGGCTTGCGTGGGGCCACTGCTTCCGACTTAGGTCGTTGCGAGAGGCCGCCGGCGGCCGAAAACAATGGTTGCGGCTGTCAGGAGCAGGATCGTCATGATGATTATGCCCCATTCCGAGACAGTAGGAACCTCGCTGAAATTCGGAATGAAACTCAGACAAGGCGTGATGTCCAAGGGGTCTCCGACGCTGTCACCTCCGGCTACGCAGATGTCCGGGATGCAAGCGGGATCCGTGGGGAAGTTGATGTCCATTGTCCAGCTTCCCTCCGCGTCATCCCAAGTCAATTCACAATAGGACGACGAGACAAAAGCGAGCACCCTTCGCTCATCTCCCAGTGGTCCCTGGACTACGATGAAGACATCTGCTTCGCAATCGTCATTGTCGCACTGTGCTGCGAAGATCAGGCACCCATTCGCGTCAGTCTGTGGCGCGACATCCAGGATGCTGATAGCGCCTGGATCAACGCTGTACACGCTGAGGACAGTGCTGTTGGGGCTGAAGGTGCAGGCCTTGTAGTACTTTAGTTTCTTGATATCGATTTCATCGTCGGGCTGTTGGGAATTGGCGCATCCGCAGCCCATAAAGCTCGTTCCCCGTTTGATTGTGGTGCACCACGGTGAAGCGGGCGGGCAGCTGCCAGCGCACGGGTTTGACAGCGGGCGCGTGACACACGTCCACTGCGCCTGTGCCTCACCGTGCCCCAGACAGAGACACGCAGCCAGCAAGATGAATACAGGGAGTACCAACCGGCAGTCGATTCGGATTCCTAGGTTCATCGTCATCTCCTCCAAAAATGTTCCTCGGGCGTCTGATGTGAACTGTTTCCAGCCTGTGTTGCGATGTGATCTCGATATTGAGATTTCGCCCATAATGCTACATGAGCGAAATGCCCGAGGCAAGATAAAACCAATTATATTGCCGTGACTCCTGCTTGGGGGGAAGGCCGTTTGCACCCGAAAAAGTGGCATTGCCGGAAAAGTCTTTGGACCTCGATGTCGTTTGTTTGGGTGCGTTTTCATATCAACTATTTGTTACTCGTGCTCAGCGATTCGTGAGTCGGAGCCGCTGGGACAATCGGTCGTGGTTCAGGATTCCGGGTGAACATGCCTGCCTATCCTGTTTGCACGGGCCGTTAAGGCGGAGTCCCGTCAATATGGCCTGTTGCTGGTTGAGAGAGTGGTTCCTATAATAACGGGCTGTGGCTGCACGGGAGGTCCGTCATCGCCGGGAGCGGTGGTGGTGGCACGTTGTGTTGAGAGCCACGTGTATGGAGATACGAGCATGTCAGGGAAGACACGATCCGCACGATCGAAGAAGGAAGGCAAGTCCAAGGTCTCAGGCAAAGCGCGAGCCATGCCCGGGCGCGGCACCCGATCAAAAACGTCAGTCGTTTCCAAGAAGAAGGTTTCTTCGGGGCCAACCAAGCGCACTGGCGCACCGAGCCAGCCCGCAGGGGGTAAGAAGGCGCCTGTGTCAAAGTCGAAACGAGCCAAGGTCGCGATCGCCACTGCTGACGAGCCCGTTGTCCGCAAGGACTCTGCCGACAAGTCCGGCGCGAAGAAATCTGTCAGTACCGGCCGACGGAGTGTAAAGGCTGTCGGCACAACCGCCGCGAGGCCGTCTTCGGTGCGAAACCCGCGCGCCGAGTCAGGCAACATTGGCCCGGCGGATGTCCTGGCCAGGGCTGAGACGGACATTGGTTCTGTGATCGAATCGCTCAACACGCAGATGACGATTGCGTTGAGCACGCTCGCGGAGTTGGCGGGGAACCATCGCGGCCAGGGTGAGGCGGTTATTCAAACCGCGCCGATCGATCGCGCGACGGCCACGTTCCAGCGGATCGTGACGGAAGTGGTCGACGATCAACTTGCCGAGATGTTGCCGCTGCTCGTCGATCTGCGCAACGAGATGGCGGGTCGGTGCGATGGCGATGATGATTCATTGGCAGGCGATGATTTAACGGCAGACGATGATTTCGTCCAACGCGGCACGGAGATGCTTGATCGTGTTCTCGCCACCGCCCGCGTCACTCGGTTTGATGCGAGGCCGGGCGAGCCGTTCGATCCACTGATTCACTTGGCCGTCGGGGAAACGCATCGAGACGATCTGGCGGACGGTACGGTTGCGGAGTCGCTTCGGTCCGGTTTTCGCAGCGCTCGCGGCAACCTCCTCAGCCCCGCCCGGGTGAAGGTCAACAGGGGGTGAATCATGGCCCGAGTCGGAATCGATTTCGGCACGACGAATACCGTCGTGATGGCTCGCGATCGCGGTCTTTTCTCGGAAGTCCAGCACCGCGTAGAGACGGGGGCGGGCACGATCGTCCAGTCCGTTTTCCCATCGGTTGTTCTGATCGACCTGAATACGGAACAGCGATGGTACGGCATCGAGGCGGATCGGCGTTTCGGCCGGCGAGGTCCCGGACGCGGGCACGTGTTTGTCACTTCGCTGAAGAGCCGGCTGCGCGATTATGTCGAAAGCCGCATTGAGGACGCTTCGGCGGATCCGACCACGGACATCGCGGGTTTGTTGCAGGGTTTTCTCGAATCACTTGGTGAGTCCATTCGCCGTTCACTCGCGCTGCCGGATGACGAACCGATTGAGGCGGTGATCACGT
>CAZTAR010000236.1:0-7358 GCA_964611695.1 uncultured Planctomycetaceae bacterium
ACACTTGATTGACAAGACCCTCGAAATCGGATCGATCATCATCGACATCAAGGGCGAGTTGGATCCGTGCGAGTTGATGGATGAAGTCCGGCCGGGACTTCGCGACGCCCTGAGGCCGGACTGCCGCGGAGGGGTATACGGGCACGTGGTCGAAGGTGGGGTGCTATCCGTCGGAGACGTTATCACACTTCAGCAGGGAGCAGTTTAGAAACTATCTCAGAATTGTGGCGCAGGCGTCTCGCCTGTGTTTTCACCGCCGAGACGGCGGTGCCACAATCAGGTTGGCACAGTCTTGGGGTATTCTGAGATAGTTTCTTAGAACGTTTGTCGAAAGGAAGTAGCAGCCTGAGTTGCGTGCCAGTGATTCATTCATTGACATGTCGTCACACGTCTTGACGCGCGGGCCTTGGCCGGGGGCAGCCTCGCCCCTATCATCGGGCTGACATGTGCGGAATTGCAGGATACATCGCGAAGACGAATCCGCCCGCCCCGGACCTCCTGGACAACATGCTTGCGAAGATCAAGCATCGCGGCCCGGACGGCGACGGTACCTGGTTGGATTCGGCGAACGGCGTCGCGCTGGCGCAGGCCAGGCTCAAGGTGCAAGACCTTTCAGAGGCGGCCAGGCAACCGATGCGCTCGGACGACGGCGCTGTGACGCTGGTGTACAACGGGGAAATTTATAACTTCGCGGAACTTCGCGCTGAGCTGCGGACGTCGGGCGCGTCGTTCAAGTCTTCCGGCGATACCGAGGTGCTGCTGGAACTTTGTCGGCGCGATCCGGAGCTAACGTTTCTCCCGAGGCTCAGCGGCATGTTTGCCTTTGCCCTTTGGCACGCGCCGACACGAACGCTCACGCTCGCGCGGGACAGAACGGGCGTTAAGCCACTGCTGTACGCGCCGCGGCAGGATGGCCTTGCCTTCGCTTCGGAGATGGCCGCGATTCGACCGGCGCTGTCGGGCCAGACGATCGATCCGCGCGCGGTGATGCAGTTGTTGACGCTCGGGTTCATCGCCGCGCCGAGGACGATTTTTCATCAGGTGCATAAGCTGCCGCCTGGGCATCTGTTGCGGTATCGGGATCGCGAAGCGCAGGTCGAGAAGTGGGCACCGGACCCGCCCACGTTGCCGGCGACGCGTGACTTCCACGAGGCCTGCGGGCAGCTTCGCGAGATTTTTTCCTCCGCGGTGAAGCAGCGGCTCGTTGCCGATGTTCCGGTCGGCGTGTTTCTTTCCGGTGGGATTGATTCGGCCATCGTGACGGCCGTCGCGTCGAAGGTGGCGGGCGACAGGGTCAAGACGTTCTCCGTGGGCTTTCCCGATCAGCCTTTCTACGACGAGACGCGATTCGCCCAGGCGGTAGCCCGGATGCACGGCACGAATCACACCGTCCTGCCGCTTTCGCTGGATGAAGTGCGTGACGTGATCCCCACGGTGCAGTCGCATTTGGGTGAGCCATTCGCGGACAGCTCCGCCTTGCCGACGTACCTGCTCAGCCGCTTGACGCGCGAGCATGTGACGGTCGCCTTGAGCGGCGACGGCGCGGACGAGATGTTTGCGGGATACAACCGATACGCGGCTACGAGGCTCATCGAACGGTTCGGTTGGTTTGCCGCCACGCCGTTGTACGCGCCGACGCGGTGGCTGATCGAACGCCTGCCGGCGCGGAGAGAACGGAAGATCGGCGGGATTGCCAGCCAGCTCAAGCGGGCCATCCGCTCGATGGATCGTCGATTGCCGCATCGATATGCGAATTGGATGCGAACTTCGGACGACCGGACACTGGCGGCGCTGATGCAGGAGCCTGCACGGGCGGAAGGAGTCGTCGAGGAGATCGTGCAACTTCTTTGGGCGTCTCGCGGTGAGCCGAAGACGGAAAACGATTTGAATCGGCACCTCTTGACGGAGTGGCGGTTGTCTCTGCCCGACGACATGCTGACGAAGGTTGATTTGATGTCGATGGCGCATGGGCTGGAAGTGCGTTCGCCGTTTCTGGACCATCGCATGGTGGACTTGGTGTTTCCGATGGATTCGCGTTGGAAGCTGCACGGCTGGAAGAAAAAGCACATGCTTGTCGAGGCGTACAAGTCGGAACTTCCGGCGATGCTGCACAACCGGCCGAAAAAGGGCTTCGAGGTTCCGGTCGGCCCTTGGCTTCGCGGGCCTTTGAACGGGATGGCCAGAGAGTTGATCGAGAACGATGCTTGTTTCTTTGGAACGTTGTTGAGCCGCAGCGGCGCGATACGCACTCTCGAAGATCACAGCACCGGCCGTGCCGACCACAACTTCTGTCTTTGGGCGCTAGTTTCGTTGCTTTCCTGGCAGCAGCAGCATGCAAGCGATGTGGGGGTTGGGGAGTTCGCGTAGAGCGGAATGAACGGTGAGAACGGCTTTGCCATAGGCGGAATGTGCTGTACAGTACCGGCACATCTGTGACACTGTTAGCCATTGGGCGTTCCTCGTCGGCCACGGGGGGCCGACACTACTTCCGGCAGGCGCACCTGGAAAGAACCGCTAACGCGGATTGGTCAGGAGACACGTTGCCTTCTGCAAGACGAGTTCCGCTGTCAATTCCGTCATGCAGCGCGGATTGTCACACGCGTCTCGCACGGCGGGGTCGTATTGGCAAGGGGTGCATGGCAGATCGATGCTCAGAGGGACTCCGCGATAGACTGGACCGTTCTTGAGGGGGCAGGTGGGGCCGAAGAGGGCGAGGGAGGTTGTCATGACGGCATCCGCGATATGCATCGGGCCGCTGTCGTTTCCAATGGCCAGATCACAATGCTTGAGCACCCAGGCTGTTTCGCGGAGTGTCAGTCGGCCGCGGAGGTCAATAATCCGGGATGCATCCGGAAACCCACCCGGGACTTCGTCTTCCGGGCCGCCAATCACACAGATATGGCTGTCGGGGTATTTCGTCAAGAGGGACTCGGCCAATGTTCGGTAATGGGGCCATCGCTTGTTCCGCCACAGATGACTTGGTTTGCCGCAAGGCGCCAGGCAAAACCGTTGCGCGCTCGCGGGGATGGAAATTACGGGTTTTTTCATAGAGACGTAGAGCGGCGGTGGCGATCCGTGATAGCCCAGACGCCGAATCATCCTCATGACTTGTTCCGGCTCCAGCCTGAGCAGCCAATTGCTGTACATGCCGGACGCACGGTATACATCACCAAGGTGACATCGTGTGGTCCATTCGGGAAGTCCTGCCTTCCAGGTGACGAATGTGTGAGCAAACGTTTCTCCTTCGAGCGATTCTGCTCGTGCTACGATGCGATCTATAACGGACCACTCGTCGAACAGGTCTCCTGAGGGAGGGAGGATTGTGATATGGGCTCGCCTCCAGAGCATTCGGATGGCCTGGACCAGGGGAGTGGCGTACACAGCATTTCCAATGCCGCCATTCATCGCGACAAGCACTTTGGACTCGACAGGCGGGAGGGAAGCACACGTTCGGTATTTTTGCAGACGATGCCTTCGAATGACGCGTTTCGGGTAATAGAAGCTTCGTATGATGCGGCCGAGGAAACGAGAACGGGCCAGCATCTGCTTGATGGAGGTCGGCAGGTTCATGCGCTAAGTACGTACCTAGGTCTCATCGCGGATGACGGTGTCCAAGCGGATACCTGTAAACAATCCAGCTTGTCCATCTGTGAGTCTGTATATCTAATGCGCCATCTGCATTTGTGCATAATGAGGCTAAATTTCTTTCCGCATATATTCTCTTAATGCAGGTGCATCCATCAGCCGCCTTCTGATTCGTGTCCGCTCCTTCTGGATTGCACCCGAGAATGCGCCCCCGTTTAATGGTTCTGCTCCAACATCCTCGGCAAGGAGATGTTCTCTCTCAAGAAAACTTACTTTGATGCCATTGGAAATTTCCGGGGCATGGCGACTGAGCAATCCCACGCTGCTTTCTACCACACATGCTTTTAAGTTAGCATATATCAGATGGCAATGGGCCCCATGGATGGCTGCCGCAATAGCGCCGTGGATCCGAGAGCCCACATAACTGATTGCGCCCGAGTATACTTTTAGCAGTTCTCGAAAGTCCGTGGCATGAAACACGTGATCGGAGCCAAACAACCGTTCGGCAACATGTATTTCGCGGTTGTCATGCACGACAACGATCTTGGGTTCCGCCATTGCGAAGAAAACTGATTGCATGAGTTTGTCGTACGGGATCGCTACGGTTGTGCCCATTCTCTTGCCACGACACACCCAGTGTGCCCATCGAAGCGGTTGTCTGAGGTGTGACGGCCTGGGTCGCCGAATATCCCGCCAACATAAGATGTTGTGTTTTTTTTCTTTGTCGAGTGGCTTCATGAAAAAGGCGGGGTCAGGCATCAACTCGACGTCTTTGAAACCGCTGGCACGGAGGAATTCCAACGCCACTGGATCGCGAGCGAGACACACCTCGACCAAGCTCGATTGCGCTACTTTTTCAATGAGCCGTCGCTGGGAGGCCCGCCTGCTGCAACCGCGCAGCCCCACGCCGATGAGGGCCATGGGCGTATCGTGTTGAAGGGCGTGGGTGTAGAGTGCTTCGTTTCGATCAAGCCACTCCGGCGTGCCGGCGATCAGGATGTAGTTGGCCGCGCGAAGATTCGCTGATAGATCATTGGCAAAGGTCGGTGTGACACCGGGGGCTCGGTTCCACCAGAGGGTGGGGATGAGTGGCTGCAGATTCAGCAGGTCCAACAGGCCTTGCCGAATGAAGTCATCACCGCAATTCCACAGGCTCGACGTGCTGATGAGTATGGTGTTCATTTGTATTCTCACATCCGAACGGTCGAGTCTGCGCTGGTAATAATCAGAGTCGCTCGCGTCAGCGAGCGGTCAACATTCGATCGCTTAGGTGGTCGGCAAACCGGTTATTTTCGTTGGTGATAGACCTGGGACAAAAGTAACAAATGTTCAGAGACATGAGTAACACCTAATCTACATGCCTGGGTAAGCGTAGAACGCTCAACCCCTTGTCAATCGGGCCCTGGCTCGGGCGACCGTAAAAGCACACCACATTTTAAAGCGTCTTTTCGCCGCGCGGTATAAAGACGTATCGAAGAGAGCGGCAGCCTTCTTGAGGTCGGAGAGATCCACATTGACCTTGACACCCTGCCAGTTCTCGAAGGTTTCTTCCGCCTTGGCAAGGTACTCCGGGACCGTGATGTCGCTTCTCTTGCCGGCAATGGTGCCGTCCGGGCGGACCTGCGTGCCGCCGACGGGCAAACGACTCCTGCGCCGCCAACTCGCTTCAACATCCGTGATATCACGCGTTGACCAAACCAGGACAAGCGGCCGGTCGCCGCTGACTTCTCGCAAGAGGGGCTCCCAAAGTGGAAGCGTAAAGGACCAGGAAGGATCCTTCAGCACCCAAGGCGCTTTCAGATCCTGGAGAATGTTTCGGGCCGCCTGTTCATCGAAACGCTCGGCGACGAAAGTTCGCTTGTCGCGATCGATCATGTTGTGGTGGAGTTCGAGAATCGATTTGGACTCACCACCCCAATTCGCATCGGCGGCGTAGTGCCAGCCAAGCGTTTGAATCATGCTGGCCGTAATGGAGGTGCCGGAACGGGGGGTGCCGATGACGATGACATTGGGCTTCATCCTCGTTCTCCAAGGCCGGCGGCGGTGTTGTGTTCCAGCGACTTCCGTCAGGGCCTCACGGTCCCCATCAGTATCCCGTTGCCTAAGGTGTCAGTTCCTTGGCCAGCACGCGTATTTCCTGGATCGTCCGTCGACCTGATGGCACAATCAGCCAAGACGCGGCATAAAGCAGTGTATAGACGGCCATATCGAAAAGCAACGCGGCGACAGGGATCGTGTCAAACGAGACGAACGTATCGGTCAGGTAAAGACCAGCGGCTGCCGTCACCGAGGTTAGCGCTGGTCTCCAGAGCGCGCCGAACAAATCCGAAATCCCCACGGGCGCGCGCCTGAAGCAGTAGATGAGGGCCGGCAGTCGAAGGCCGCACATGACGATACTGCACGCGGCGGCGACGCCGATGGGACCCCAGTGAAGTCCGACCACGAATCCACAGGACATCACCGCTGTGCTCAAGAGCCCCCAACGGAATTGCCGATCCGTTTGCCCGAGTGAGATGAAGACCCAGCCCGTGGCAACATTAAACGTTCCCACAAAAGCGGCCGGGGCCAACATGCGGAATATGGGGACCGTCTCCAACCATTGCTCACCGAGCACAACCAGGACGACTCCATCGGCGGCGACAAACATGAATGCGACGATGGGCATTCCGATCGAGACCAACATCTGAATTGCTTTTCGATACGTGGCGCGAAACTGGTCGGGCTTGTCCTGAAGGCGGCTGAGTATCGGGACGGCCACGCCCGACACGGGTGAGTTGATCAACTGGATGGGGAGCAGAAGGAGTTGGTAGGCTTTTGAGTAGATCCCCAATGGCCCGGCGCCGCATCGCCAACCGATCAGGAGGTTGTCGAGGTTTCGCACGACGTAATTCAACAAGTTGGCGCCGGCAAGGTGACCGCCGAAGGCCAACATCGGCCCCACGCCGGCGTGACGAACAGGTCGGCCCGGTCGCCACCCGCAGAGTAGCCAGACCGCGAACATCGTGGCGATGACGGTCACGACCTGCTGCACGACCAACGCCCAGTAACCGATCTCCGCCCAAGCGGCGACCACGGCGGCGGTGACGCCGAGGAACAGCGAGACAACCTCGATAGTCGCCAAGGCGCTGAACCGCATCTGCCGCCGGAGCAGGGCCTGATGCTGCACGGTCAGGCTGCCGAAGATGAACGCGCACGCCAGGACGAGCGTCACGTTCGTCAGACGCGGATCGCCGTAGAACCAGGCGACCACCGGCGCGAGTGACATGGTGGCCAGCGTGATCAGGACGCCGAATCCCACGTTCACCCAGAAGAGGGTGCTCACCTGCCGATGGTTGATTTCCGCTCGCTGCACGGTGGACATGGCGAGCCCCATGTCCTTGAAGCGATCCACGAAGGCCGTGAGGACGAGGACCATGGCGATCAGGCCGAAGTCGTCAGGGGTGAGGAGTCGGGCGAGGACGGCCGTCGAGGCGAGGCCGAGTACGAACTTGCAGCCCTGGGCGGACAGCGTGACAGCGCCGCCCCGGACAGACCGTCGCCGAAGGTTTTGCGACAGACCGTCGGTCTGGAAAAACTTGTCGTATTTACCCTCTGTTTGCATGCGGCCTCTGGCTCTCGGGTTGGATTGTTGCCCCATCCCCGCCGGCGAGCAAGAGTATCGGTGATTTCACTTCAAACGACAGGGGAAAGGTGGCTTGCCAGGGTTCGTCTTCCGCGTCGCATGAGCATGAATGCGCCGAGGGCGAGGAGCGAGGCGGTGGTCGGTTCGGGCG